>NZ_JBSSCC010000015.1:0-66328 GCF_054059455.1 Thermostichus sp. MS-CIW-23
ATCGTATTCTTGGCCTATGCGTGATGACAACGATATTCACATGGCCGACACTGCGTTTTTAAAGGGCGTCGGCTACGGTCGGCGCTATCCTTCCCTGCCCTGAAGGACGGGGCTTGCCGCGCCTTTTGGTCAACCACTGATAGGCTACTTGCCTGAATAAAGCTGGGATCGGCAGCGCAGCCTCAATGCTAGCCTAGTAAAGCTGTGTTTTTGTGCGAAGCCATGCCTGTTCCTAAGAAGAAAACTTCTAAAGCCCGCAGTCGCAGGCGCTACGCCGTCTGGCTGGGCAAAGCTAAGCTCCAGGCCCAGCGAGCCATGACCATTGGGCGCGCCATTCTCAGCGGTCGCAACACCGGTTTCTACTATCCCAAAGCTAAGTCTGAAGAGGATGAGGAAGAATAGAGGCTTGCTGCAGGGATCCCGGTGTCTGCGCGAGTGATTACACTGGACTAGAGCTGTGCTCCCCTGAAAGCGGTTTTGCTGCCCCTGTAGTCTTGCTCCTCCATAGGTTGCATGCGCTCCTTGACTTCCCTCACCTACTACCAACGGCTGGGTCTGTCTCCAGGGGCATCTCCTGAGGCCATCCGGCGGGCCTACCGGCAATTGAGCAAGCGCTACCATCCCGATACTTCTCCCCTGGCTCCGGAAGTGGCCATTCGCTGCTTCCAAGAGTTGCAGGAGGCCTACCTTGTCCTTAGCAACCCGGCGAAACGGGCCATCTACGATGCCAGCTTACGGGCGGTGACCGCCAAGACGGGATCTCTGGGCATGCCGGGATCCCTTGGTGCCGATTCTCTAGAGCTGCGTATGGAAACCCGCCCACTTTCGGCTGGCGAGCTGTGTGCCCTGCTGCTGATGGGATCCACCCTAGTCGTGTGTTTGCTACTGGCAGGTGTCCTCGCTTGGCTGCGAGAGAGTGGGGCAAGCTGATTCTGCGAGCATTTCCTGCCCTCTTCGGTAGGACATTGGGATCGAGTTTTCGGATTCTGGATCAGGAGTGCTTGAATGAACATAGCCCGTTGACTCTAGGGTTTGATTGCTTTTCTTGAATCTCGCCATGCCTTTGCCTCCTGCAACCACGCCCCTGTACAATCACCCGCTCCACACCATCGAACGCTGGCTGGAGGATCAGGGCTGCACCCGCGATCCGCAGGATGTGGAGCAGTGGTTTTGCGAACGGCCTGGCTGGAAAGCCATTTTGCGCCTGGAAGAAACAAGCATTTGGGTGCGATACACCTACCCAGACGGCAACACGAAAACTTTATCTTTTCCCTATTCCCTCAGCCGGCAAGACGTAGAACAGGCCATTTTTGAGAGTTAGCCGAGCCATGCGCGTTCTCCAGTTGCCTGCCCTGCGCGATAACTACATCTACCTGCTCCACAATCCCGACACTGCAACAGCAGCCGTGGTGGATCCGGCAGTGGCTGAGCCCGTGTTGGAAAAGCTGGCCGAGCTGGGGGCGAAGTTGGTGGCCATTTTCAACACCCACCACCACCACGACCACGTGGGGGGAAATCGGCAGCTTTTGGCCCGCTATCCTCAGGCTGCCGTCTATGCCGGCGAGGCGGATCGGGGGCGGATCCCTGGCCAGACGGTGGAGCTCAAGGCAGGGGAAACAGTGGAGTTTGCGGGTCGGCTAGCAAAGGTGCTGTTTGTGCCCGGCCATACCCGCGGCCATATTGCCTACTACTTTTCCGAGAGTGGGGATCTCTTCTGTGGCGATACCCTGTTTGCCGGGGGATGCGGGCGGCTATTTGAAGGCACGCCGGAGCAGATGGTGGGATCCCTGGATCAACTGCGGCAGTTGCCGGAAGCCACATGGGTGTGGTGTGCCCACGAATACACCTTGAACAATCTCAGGTTTGCCCTGACAGTGGATGGAGACAACCCCGACCTGCAGGCCCGTTACCAAAAGGTGGCCGCCCTGCGCCAGACGGGATCCCCGACTGTCCCCAGCACCATTGGCGAGGAACGCCGCACCAATCCCTTCTTGCGTTGGGATCAGCCGGCTTTGCAGGCAGCCACCGGAGCTCAGGATCCGGTGCGGGTTTTTGCCCGGCTGCGAGGTATGAAGGATCAGTTCTAGCGCTGTTTGTAAAGTTTGCTTTCTCCTGGGAGAGCGAGGGCATACTGTCGGTGGGACTGCCTAGCTATTCCCCAAAATCCTATGTCTTGTCCTGAGTGTCCGGCTCTGCCTACCTTTTGGCAGGAGGCAGGGCGTCTGTTTCTCTGGCTGCCCACCCCTCACACCCAGCGCAAGGTGGTGCGGCTTCTGGAGGCTAAGGAGGGGATCCCAGCCCCCCTTTCGGTTCAACTTTTGGAAAACCTTGGCCTGGCGGTTTCCATTGCCCAGGGGGCCCTCAAGAAAACCCTAGAAGGAATGGCCGAGGTTCTTTCGCAGCAGGAGATGCGGGCCAGCCGCGCTCTGTTTTTGGCCGGAGATAGGGATCCCTGTTGGCAGGATTGCGCCCGGGTGGAGTTGTTGCAGGAGTTGTTCCACCGCACTCAGGCCGAGCTGTTGCTGGAAGTGTTGGCAGAAAGCCGGCTCACCACCTACTTTCAGCCCATTGTCCAGGCGCGGGATCCCGCTTTTGTGGTAGGCCATGAGGCGCTGGTGCGAGGACTGGACAAGGAAGGGCGGTTGATCAACGCGGGTTTGCTCTTTGCTATGGCTCGGGAAGCCCATTTGCTCTACCAGCTGGACTTGGCCGCCCGCCGCACGGCCATTGCCGCGGCCATGCAGCACCACTTGCAGGGGGATCTCTTTATCAACTTCAGCCCCACTGCCATCTACGACCCGGCTTTTTGCCTGCGCCATACTGTCTGGGCTATTAGCCGCGCCGGGATCCCGCCCCAGCGGGTGGTGTTTGAGGTCAATGAGTCTGACCGCAGCCCCGATTTGAACCATTTGCAGCGGATTTTGCACTTCTATCAGCAGGCAGGCTTTCGGGTGGCTTTGGATGATTTGGGGGCTGGCTATGGATCCCTGAACCTGCTGCACCAGCTGCGGCCAGACATGATCAAGTTGGATGGAGAGCTCATTCGCGGGGTGGACCGGGATCCCTACAAGGCGGTGATTGCCCAAAAGCTGCTGGAGCTGGCCCAAGACCTGGGGATCACCACGCTAGCGGAAGGGATCGAGACTGCGGGGGAGCTACAGTGGGTTTGCGAACACGGCGTGGATCTGGTGCAGGGCTTTTTCATTGCCCAGCCCCAGCCTGTCCCGCTACAGCCAGCAGGATAGCCGCTCCCACAGCTTGAGCAGCCACTGAGAAGGCTACCAGACCTGGAAGGGAGAAATCATAAAGCACCCCCATCAGGGCGCTGCCCAAAAACCAGGCCAGGCCGTAGACGCTGGTAAACAGGCCGAAGGCAAAGCCCCTCGTCTGGGGGGTCACCATGCTGGCTACTGCCGCCTTCATGACCGATTCCTGAGCGCCCAAGCCAATGCCCCAGAGCACCATGCCCAGCACCGTCAGAGCATAGGTACCGGAAAAGGCCAGCGGCGCAAATCCAGCCGATACCGCCACCGCTCCCAGCAAGCTCCACAGCCCCACGCGGTCGAACAGCCAGCCACATCCCAGGGCGGCCAGGGCATCCACCCCCATGGCCAGGGCATAGAGCAAAGGGATCCCTGCCCCATCGCTCCCTGACTGTTGTTGCAGATGCAGGGCAATGAGGGGAAAATCCGCAAACCCCATAGCCACACAGGCTGCTGCCAAAAGATACAGCCAGAAAACTTTGGGCAAGCCTTTTGCTGGAGTCATCTCCGGCTCCGGCTCAAAGTCGCGCGGACTGGGATACAGCCATTGCGCTAGCCCCAAAGCCGCCAGCCCCACCGCTGCCGGGATCCCCAAGGCCAAAAACCCACCCCGGAAGCCATAGCCGACTTTCAGAACTGCCGCCACCAACAGCGGCCCCCCCACCGCCCCAATTTGATCTAGGGTCTCGTGCAGGCCAAACCCCAAGCCCCGTCCCACCTGCAGGGCTGCATGAGAAAGCAACACGTCCCGCGGCGGGGTGCGGATCCCTTTGCCCGTCCGCTCGGCCAAGAGCAGCACGGCGGCCCAAGGCCAACTGCCCGCCCAGGCCAAAGCCGGGATCACCGCTGTGTTGATGACATAGCCCAAGGTGGTGAGCCGCCAGTGACCCCGACTGCGGTGCGCGGGATCCCTGCCCAGCTGGTCGCTCCAATAGCCCACCCCCAACCGCAAGCCATAGGCCAATAGCTCCCCCCCGCCGGCCACCAGGCCCACCACCGTGCCGCTGGCCCCTAGGGATCCCAAAAAAGCTCCAGAAATGCTGCGTGCCCCTTCGTAGGTGGCATCGGCGCAGAGGCTGACGATCCCCAGCAAAACAATAAAGCGCAGGGCAGAAGGGGAATCGGGCATAACCAGCTCCTTGGCAATGGGGAATCTATTTTCAGATCTGGACTATTGTTGTTGATGAGGAACATGATGGAATACTTGTACCCTATGGCAAGTAACTAGACCGTCATGCATCAGAGTTTTTACTTCCGGTAGAAAGGCTTTGATTTTTTCCGGCGTGTCGATGAAAGTTACCAAAATGGGCAGATCTGTGGAAAGCTCTAGAAGGTTACTGCTGCGAATATGACTGTTTCGACCAAAGCCAGCAATAGCTCGCACCACAGTACCACCAGCTAGCCCACGCTGACGACCTAGCTCCAGCAGAGCCAGGTAGAGAGGCTTCCCTTGCCAACGGTCTGACTCGCCGATGTAAATATCCAATTTATAAACTTCTGGTTCATCATCTAGCATACTTGTATCCCTTTTGTTTTTGGGCTGTTGCGATTGTCATGGTTACAGATTTTCCGCTTCACATAAGGTCTACAGTGAAGTGGGATCCTTGTCAGGCAAGAGATTGGCTGGCATTGGCTGTAGTGAGTAACGCTGGAAAAACTGTATATTGCTTTGGTGAAGAGTGCTCCTTAAGATAAGAAATTCCAGGGGGTTGACTAGTGGGGATCCCGGTGCTTTTAAGAAAAAAGTTATTGCCCAAAATGACCAGTTGCTGCACCTGGCTTTTGGATGGATAGATTGCTGATTGATAGGGGTTACGTTAAACGTTATCGCCACAATCGTGCCAACAGGATCCCAAGCTCCATAGCCAAGGCTCCAAATAGGCAAGAACCGAGCCAATAGACAAGCCCAGTAGCAAAGCGATGTTGCTGCCAGAGGCTAAAGGTATCCAGTTCATAGGTAGAAAAGGTGGTGTAGGAACCCAGGAATCCCACCCCGAACAGCAGGCGAATTTCCGGTGAGATCTCAGGGCGTTCCATAGCCACGGTCATGAACCAACCCATGACCACACAACCCGATAAGTTGATGAACAGGGTTCCGTAGGGAAAGCTAGGGCCAAATCGCTCCGCAAACCAGAGGGATAGATAGTAGCGACTCAGGGATCCGCCAATAGCCCCCAACGCAACCGCAAACGGAACTCTCAAACTGGGAGAGACCAAGCCATGGTTTAGGTAAGCCCACACCGATTGCAAGCGCATCTATTCTCCTTGAACTGTGTTCCCAGAACTTCCTACGGAAAAGGTGGGATCCTTAGCTTTTTCTGCCCTCAGAGATAGGGATCCTGCTTCTCTTGAAGTCCTCTTCCTCTACCAAAATTACCGGAATCGGGCTGGTTTCCAACACCGCTTGGGAAGTGGATCCCACCAAAACCTGCTCCCAGCCGCGGTGGCCCCGCTTGCCCATGACGATGTCGGTTACCTGCCGCTCCTGAGCTAGGGTTACGATGGTCTCTGCCAAGGGCCCCGAGGCCAGGCAAAACTGGTGGCGAATATCCGCCAAAAGACGCTGGGTGAGTTGCCGCAACAGTTCTACCCCTTTCCCCTGCGGCTTATCGGTAACATGCAACACAATCACTTCCCCATCCACCCGCCGCGCCAAATCGGCCACCTTGCGCAGCACGGCTTCGGCCAAAGGGGAGGTGTCCACCGCTGCCAAAAAGCTCACCTTGCCCTGGCTGCCTACCTTGGTGGGATCCACCTCTCCTTTTTCCAAAAGCCGGGGAGCACACACCTGGGTCAGCCAAGCACCCAGGGGGGCCGTGACCAAAATCGACAGAGCCGCCAAAGCCAAAATGATCTCCCCACCGGGGATCCCTTGGGCCAAAGGGATCCCACCAATAGCCGCCTGCACCGTCGCCTTGGCCATGTTGCCCGGTAGCAAAAACAGCCGCTCCCGCCCGTTCCAATTGCTTCCCAGAGTGGAAAGCCACCAACCCAGGCCCCGCCCCAGCAGCAGACTCAAGGTCAAGAGCAGCAAGCCCGGCCAAAACACAGATCCCAGCACCCCCAGATCCAGCGACGCTCCCAACAGCACAAACAACACGATCTCCGCCACCGTCCAGAGGGCATCGAACCCACCCCGCAGCCGCCGCGCCAAAGGGGCATCCAGCTCAATCAGAAAAAACCCCATGGCCATCACCGCCAGATAGCCGGAAAAATAGGGCCACACCTGCGGCGCCAGCACCAAGCCCAAGGCCATGCAGGCAGCCAGCAGCACTTCCTGCACGCTGTTGCGAGTCCAGTTTTGTTGGGTTAGCAGCGACACCAGAACCCGCGCCCCCAGGTAGCCTATGGCTATGCCCAGCAGGATCTCCATCCCCACTTGGAACGGCAGCCACTGCAGCGGCGATAGCTCCAGCCCCAGCAGGCGAACGCTCTCTGCAGAGCCCTGGCCCAAAAAGCTGAGCAACAGGCTAAACCCCAACAACAGCAGTACGTCGGAAAGGGCGCTGCCGGTCAAAATAGCATCCGGGATCCCTTTGGTTACTCCCCAGCCCAAACTCTTGAGGCGCAACATCCCCGGCACGATCACAGCCGGCGACTCTGCCCCGATCACACAGCCCAGCAGCAAACCGGTAGGCCAGTCTAACCCCAGGATCCCAGTGCTCAACAGGGCCACTGCCACCGCCTCGCAGGCTGCCGGCAAAAACCCCAGCCGCAACGCCACGGATCCCTGCTGGGCCAGCTTCTCCCGATCCAGCCCCAGGCCCGCCTTCATCAAAATGATCATCACCGCCACCACCCGCAGATCCCCCGCCGCTGCCAGCACCTCCGGGGATAGGACATCTCCCAGCAAGATCCCCACGAGGATCATCCCCAGCAGGGGGGGCATCCCCAACCGACCCACGATTTGGCCGACAAAAAAGCCCATGACCAGGATCCACAGCCAACTGCCCAGCATCACCAGATCCTCTCTCCTTGCCGTGTTGAAGGGCAACTCAGGGGGGAGAGCCTCTGGGGAGTGCGGACGCAAAGCCAAAAACTCCTACCCCCTGGATACCCCCAGAAGTGTAGGAGTCATCAGCCTCAGCCTTGGATGTCAGAACAATCCCAGAAGAATTCTGAATCGGTGCGAGGCGGTTGCGGTGAACTCCATCACCGGTTGCCGGAGCAAGGCTCAAAAGCCGACCGGCAACTGATCCCGCTTGCAGGGTATCATGCTTTCTCTTCCACAACAACTAGGCGATAGGGGCAATCTGGACGGCCAATGGAGCGGTAGAAATCCCGGCAGACATTGTCGGTAAAGCGATCGCTGAGGCCGCGGGTTACCTGCTGCACCACTTGACGGGCCACTCGACAAACCAACTTGCGGGGCAGAACCTGCAAAAACCTGGGCAAAGCCAGCCCAATCTCCAGATGAAGAGCCCAGTGAACACGGGTGGTGGGCAGGTCTTTCAGGGATCCCTGTAGCTCCTCCAGCCGGAAATCGGCTTGGCAGCTGACCCGGTAAGGCATTCCTTCATCGCCGGGCAACTCAATCGAGGTCAGACAAAACCGGTAATCTTTATCCGGCCAGATCTTGACCCCAAAACTGGGCTCCAGCTCAAACCCCAGCCCGCCCATGCGGAAAAACTGCAACCTGTAAGTCTCGGCAGACAAAGCTTCCACCTGCAATGGCCTGAAGCACCGCTGGATCCACTGGGCATGGCCTCTCAGGTAACGGGCCAAGGTCTCCCGATCGGTTTCCAGATCCACTTGTCCACACCGCGTGGCTCGCAAATCCAGGTGGGCTTTGTCCAGGGAGGGATCCCAAGAGGACGGAGAGGGATCTGCGGGAGCGCCGCCTTCGGAGGACACGGCCCTTTCACTTGGCGGAACGGCGGGCTTGGAGCTGGCGATAGACATCCCTAACATCTACCTGATAGTGAGCAAGGGCCACGAGGCAGTGGTACCAGAGGTCGGCCATCTCACGGGCCAAAGCCACGCGGTCTTGATCCTTAGCCGCCATCACCACCTCAGCCGTCTCCTCGCCAAGTTTCTTCAAAATGGCATTTTCCCCCTTGGCTAGCAAGCTGCTGGTGTAGGAATCGGGACGGGGATCCGCCTGGCGGGCCTTGACCACGGCAAACACCTGCGACAGGGTATCGGCTGCTGGAAGGGGATCCCCTTGCAAAGGGCGAAAGAAACAGCTCCGCGCCCCCGTGTGGCACGCTGCATCCCCCACCTGCTCCACCAGGATGACCAGGGCGTCGCCGTCGCAGTCGTAGCGGATTTGTTTGACCCACTGCACATGGCCAGAAGTTTCCCCCTTGGGCCACAACGCCTGCCGCGAGCGGCTCCAAAACCAGGTGCGGCCTGTTTCCAGGGTTTTTTGCAGCGATTCCCGGTTCATCCAGGCCATCATCAGCACTGTTCCGTCCAGGTAGTCCTGCACAATGGCCGGGATCAGGCCCTGTTCGTTGTAGCTGAGGCTGCCTAACCAAGCCATCTCCTCCGGTGAAAGGGCTCTGGGGGACTGCCAAGAGAGGCCCGAGATCACAGCAGCAGCCATAAGGGTTTGGCAGAAAACCAATCGAGATTATTAGCAGGATAGCAGAGCAAGCTCTCCCAGGGGTACCTCCAAGAGCGCCCTCCAGGCCAAAGCCAGTTTCGAGAAGCCATTGAGAAGTCCTGCTGCCCAGGCCAGCAAAGCTTAACTTGGTTTTAACTTCAGTATCAGGCCAATCTGCTAAGTTTGTTACCGGTTTTCCCGCCGTGAGGTAGCTTATGCGCATCCAAGTCGAGAACCTTTGGGTTGCCTTCAAAAACAAGGTTGCCCTAAGGGAGGTTTACCTTGACCTATTTGGCGATGGAGCGCAGGTTGTGGCCTTGATCGGACCTTCG
Organism: Thermostichus sp. MS-CIW-23; assembly: GCF_054059455.1. Classification (NCBI taxonomy): domain Bacteria; kingdom Bacillati; phylum Cyanobacteriota; class Cyanophyceae; order Thermostichales; family Thermostichaceae; genus Thermostichus; species Thermostichus sp. MS-CIW-23. The sequence goes on from NZ_JBSSCC010000015.1 coordinate 9,144, forward strand.
GGAGCAGGAAAGTCGACCTTTCTTAGGCTTTTGAAAGGGATGGTCAAGCTCAGCGGCGGAAAAGTTTGGGTTGATTCTCTTCCTCTCCATGAAGGCCAAAGGGATGCCCTGCAACAGCTGCGCAGGCGCACGGCCATGGTCTACCAGACCTTTCAACTCATCGGGCGCCTGACGGTTCTGGAAAACGTTCTTGTTGGGCGTCTGCCTCACCTGAGTCCCATTCGGGGTCTTTTCAAGCACTTTTCTGTTCAGGATTTGGCCAAGGCGGAAAAGCTGCTGGAAGAGGTAGGGTTGCTAGAGCATGCCTGGCAAAGGGCCGACGCTCTCTCAGGGGGGCAGCAGCAGCGAGTGGGTATTGCTCGCGCCTTGATCCAGGAGCCAGCCCTGATTCTGGCCGACGAGCCCATTTCGGCTTTGGATCCTAAAAATGCAAAGGTAATTATGGAGCTGCTGCTGGGAGCGGTGCGCCGCCAGGGGATTCCGTTGCTGGTTACCCTGCACCACCTAGAAATGGTGCGCCATTACGCCGATCGAGTCGTTGCTTTCAAGGAGGGCCAGGTTTTCTTCAATGGGCCGCTTTCCGATTTTACCTCTGAAAAGGAAAAGGAGCTCTACTTTGGGGAGAAGGAAACCCACGAGGCAAGCGAATGGTTTTCCTCAACCTTGATGGTCTAACAAGATCCACCTTCAACCGCAAGTTAACTGCAAAGGAGAAAACCTTATGCGGAGAAGAAAAATTCTGTTCCTTGCTGCCTTCCTCATGGGAATTTCCAGCTGGGTTCCAGGGCTGGCTCAGAAGCAAAACTGGCCCAAGGAGCTGGTGATTGCTGAAGTACCGGTGGAGAGTGCTGCCGATTACGAAGCTCGCTATGCTCCCTTTTTGGATTATCTCAAACAAAAACTGGGGATCCCCGTCCGCCTGTTTGTGGGCAGTGACTACACGGCGGTGATGCTCTCCCAGGCACAAGGCCAAACTCACGTAGCTTTCTACGGCCCTGGCTCCTACGTAGATGCCATTGAAAAGGCCAACGCTCCCATTGAAGCGTTCGTGAAAGAGGACTCGCTGCGCTCGGGTACCGTTTATCACTCCTTGATACTTTCCAAGAAAGGCAGTGGCATCAAAACTCTAGAAGACGCCAAGGGCAAAGATTTTGCTTTCGTCGACCCAGAGAGCACCTCTGGCTTCAAGGTGCCCATGGCCCACTTCTGTCTTGAGGCCAAAATCAAGCCCAAGGAGTATTTCAAGCAGGTGGCTTTTGCTGGCAACCACGAGTCGGTCATCTTGGGGATAGCTCAGGGAACCATTCCCGTTGGTGTAACCTGGGATACCGGGATCAGCCTTGCCACCAAGAAGGGGCAGATCAAAGGCATAGAGGACTTTGAGGTCATCTGGAGATCGGATCCCATTCCTTCCTCTCCCTGGGCCTACCGTAAAGATCTGCCAGAGGATCTCAAGGAGGCCTTGCGCACGGTCTATCTGGAGTACGAAAACACGCCGGAGGGTCAGAAATGGCTGGAGGCTCGTGGGCTGAAGGGCTTTGAGCCGGCTAGCGACGCAGATTACGATCCCTTCCGCAAGGTCAACGATGCTCTTAAGAAACCTGAGTGCCAACTCTAGGAGACTTCCCCCCCTGCCAGCAGAGCTTAAGCGCAGGGAGCTGAGCACGGTTGTGCTGTATGGGGGGGTTTTTCTCGCTCTCTTGCTGACGGCGGAGCCTGCCGGGATCTCGCCAGGAAAGTTGTTAGCTGGCTTGGGGAGGAGTGCGGCCTTCTTGGCTCGCTTCTTTCCTCCCAGCTTTTACTTCTTGCCCAACTTCCTTTACTCCCTGTTGCAAACCCTGATGATGGCCCTCTGGGGCACCTTCCTGGCCACTTTTCTCACGGTTCCCTTGGCCTTCCTGGGATCCAGAAATGTCATGCGTTCCCCTGCGGTTTACCTGCTTGTGCGCGGGCTCATGGATGTCCTCAGGGGGCTTAACGAACTGGTCTTGGCATTGGTTTTTGTGGCCGCGATTGGCCTAGGGCCGTTGCCAGGGATCCTAGCTTTGACCCTGCACACGGCGGGTGTGGCAGGCAAGCTCCTCTCAGAGGCCATCGAGACAGTAGATATGAAGCAGGTGGAGGCGGTAGAGGCTACAGGTTCCCACCCTCTCCTGGTTATCGCCTATGGCTTCTGGCCACAAGTGGCTCCTGCCTTTTACTCCAGTACTCTCTACCTTTTTGAGGCTAACGTGCGCTCGGCAACGGTCTTGGGCTTGGTGGGGGCAGGGGGCATTGGGTTTGATTTGATGCAGACCATACGAGCCTTTCGCTTTCAAGATGCGGCCACGGTCGTTCTCCTGATTCTGCTGGCTGTATTTACGATTGACAAAGTTTCGGCGCGGATCCGCCAGACCTTGATTTAGGAGGCTGGGATGCAGCCCCTTGAGATGCTAGAGCTGTTGCAGGAGGCCCCCGAGAAGGAGGTGCTGGCTTTGGCGCGGGAGGTCAGGCCTGCTCTGGGATCCAGCCAAAAGCTCAGGGAAGGGGCAGGGCTGCTGGCGCTCCCCTTTGAGGACTCCCGCACGGGGACGCCCTTCTACGTGGGAGAAGTGCTGGTCTACGAGGTCTGGCTGCGCTTTCCAAAAAAGGGAGTAGAAGGATACGGGATGGTGCTGGGGGAAAAGCCGCGTCTGGCGCGCGCCCTGGCCTACCTAGACGCCGCTCTGCAGGCGGGAATTGCTGTGGAGAAGATCCAGGCTTTGGCGCTAGCGGCCCAGAAGGATCTTCAAGAAGAAGACGAGCGCCTCTGGCGCAAGGTAGCTGCAACTCGCCTGGAGGTGGAGACTCTGTGAGCCTGGGGATGTCCAAAGCCTACGGCCCCACACCGGGACTGGCAGAAAAGCAAAGCCAGCAGGTCTTCCGGGCGTTGGTTAGGGCGTTGAGCTACCCTGGCCGTCTGGAGAGCTTTCCCGCTCGCTCCCTTCGCCAAGCCTTTCGCCTCATTGGGCTGACGCTGGTGGACGGCAATGTAGGGGTTTGGGCGCCAAGCTGGCTGCTGTTGGATTTGCGTGGGCAGGATCCCCGGCCCGTGGCTTTGGAGGCTGCTGACTTTGTCTTTGCCGAGCAGCTGGAGAGTTTGCCCGCTGGCCCAGACAGCCTTTTGGCTCTCAAAAGAGGCACCCACCTTGAGCCTGAAGCGGGAGCGACCCTTATCCTGGGGGCCCCCTTGGGCCAGGGATCCCCTGTATTGCTCAGAGGGCCCGGCATAGCTGGGGAGATCCAGTTGGCTGTAGGCTTGCCCTCTGCGTTTTGGCAGCTGCGCTCCCAGATCCTGGCCTACCCGCTGGGAGTGGACATCCTGCTAACTGACGGCCCCCAAGTGGTAGGCTTACCCCGAAGCGTGGAGGTGGGTGGATGGGCTATGTCGTAGCGCGGGGCAGCCAAGAGGCCATTCTCAATGCCGAGGCCCTTTTTCGCGAGCTGTTGTCAGCGGCAGAAGCCAAAAGCAGGCGAGGCCGGACAAAGCAGCTGGCTGGGCTGCCCTATCTCCTGGATCATGTGATGGCAGAGGCGGGGCTGTGGGCTCCGGAGCTGGCGGCCACTGCCCTTGTGCAGACAGGGGGGGACCTCTACGAGGCCCTGCTGCTTCTGAGAGCACACCGGACTACTCTCCCCCGCCTAGGGAAAGCCCAGCTGCAGAAAAAGGAAGATCTCCTGCTGGTGCGTCGGCTTTCCTCGGCTTTCAAGAGCATTCCCGGCGGCCAGGTCTTGGGGCCCACCCTAGACTACAGCCTGCGTCTTTTGGGCTTTTCTGAAAGCCCCCCGCTAGAGCCGGCGGCCGTGGCTGCTGCCCAGCACTATCCTTCTGTGCGCAGCTGGCTGAGGGAGCAAGGTCTGCTGGAAGAAGATCCCACGGCAGAGCAGCAAGCCAGTAGCCCTGCTCCAGGGGAAGAGATTCCCGACTTGACGCGGCAGCCACTGCTGTTTCCAGCGCCGCGGGCCCACCGCCTGCAAGCTTTGGCCAGGGGAGATACGGGGGGACTTCTGGCTCTGGCCTACAGCGCCATGCGCGCCTACAACGTCCACACCCACCCAACGGTTGCCGAGTTGGGCGTGGGCTATCTCGAGGTACGCGCCTTTCATCCTGTGCGGGGGGGAAGCTTTCGCCTGGGGCGGATCCGCCTGGTCTTTACTGAGGTGGTGGGACACGGAGAAAAAGGATACCGCTTGGGCTTTGCCGCTAGCCTGGGTTGGAACGAGGGGCGGGCCATCGCTGGCGCCATGCTGGATTTGGAAATGGATCGCCCCAGCCATCCGGCTCGCAGCGAGGAGTTTGTCCTGGTGCATACGGATCCCGTGGAGGCCTCCGGCTTTGCCCTCCACTACAAGCTACCCCACTACGTAACCTTTCTCAGCAACTGGATGAGCCACTTCCAAAAGGAGGCCTCCCTTGAAACCCAAGCATAGCTATGCCTACCTGGATCCGGAGGCCAAGCGAGAAATTCGGCGCAAGGTTCTCAAGGCCCTGGCCATACCGGGCCATCAAGTTCCCTTTGCTAGCCGGGAAATGCCGCTGGCTCGCGGCTGGGGCACAGGGGGATTGCAGCTTACGCTCAGCCTGGTGGGGCCGCAGGACGTGGTGAAGGTCATTGACCAGGGGGCCGATGACTCTGTCAATGCCGCCAACTTGCGCCGCTTCATTGCCCAGGTCAGCGGCGCTCGAACAACCACCGACACGCTGGAGGCCACCCTCATCCAAAGCCGCCACCGCATCCCCGAGGAGCGGCTCCAAGAAGGTCAAATCCTAATCCTGCAAGTTCCCATCCCTGAGCCTCTGCGCTATGTGGAGCCCTCTGACGCCAGGGCGCGGGAGCTACATGCCCTGGGCGACTATAGCCTGCTGTGGGTGGATCTTTTTGAGGAGCACCTACGCCACGGCCAGAGCCGCAAGGGAGCGGCCTACCCAGTTCTGGTCCATGGGCGCTATGGGATGGATCCCAGCCCTCTGCCCCGCTGGGATCTGCCCAAGCTGCATCTGGCAGCCCATATCACCCTCTTTGGGGCCGGGCGGGAGAAGCGGCTCTATGCCGTCCCTCCCTACACCCGGGTGGAGCCCTTGGCCTTTGTGGATCGGCCCTTCCAGCCGGAGCCCATTTTGGGATCCTGCCGTCGCAGCGGTTGCCGCCACGTCTTCCTCAACGCCATTCCCCAAGAAGATGGCAGCTTGGCCTATGAAATCTCCGACCAGGGCTATATGGAAAAGCTGCTGGCCGGGAAAACGAGCGGTCCTCTATTTGTGGAGAAAGAGCATGGCTGAGGAGACCCCCCTTCTGGAGCTGGTCAAGGTTTGCAAAGCCTACGGGGATCGCTGGGCGCTTAAGAACGTCAGCCTCAAGCTCTATCCCCAAGAGGTGCTGGGGGTGGTGGGAGCTTCCGGCAGTGGCAAGACTACTCTTCTGAAGATCCTTTACCTTCAGGAGACAGCCCAGGGGGAGTATCGGCTAAACGTGCCGGGTTGGGAGGGACGTAACCTGCTGTTGCTCTCTCGCTACGAGCAGCCTGCGGCGCGGCACTACCTGGCCATGGTCTATCAGGATGCCGCCCAGGCCCTGCGCATGGGCTTTGCGGCCCTGACTAATGTTGCGGAGCCCCTTGTCCTTAGAGAAGAACGGCGGTTTGGAGTGCTGGAAGCGGAGGCGCAGGAGGCTTTGGAGCGAGCCGATTTTCCTTTAGAGCGAGCCGGGGATCCCCCAGCTTCTCTTTCGGGAGGAGAGCGCCAGCGGGTACAGATTGCCAAAGCTTTAGTCCAAAAGCCTCTGGCTGTTCTTTTGGACGAGCCCACCACCGGTTTGGATTTGCTGGTGCAGGCCACCTTTCTGGATACTCTGCGCCGCCTCAAGCGGCAGTTGGGGATGAGCCTCATCCTAGTAAGCCACGATCTCTCGGTCGTGAGGGCTGTGGCGGATCGAATTGTGGTGTTGTACCAGGGGGAGGTAGTGGAGGAGGGATTGGCCGACCAAGTGCTGGAGGATCCTCGCCACCCCTTTACCCAGGATCTGGTTGCCGCAAGACTTTAGGAAGGGCAAGGTGTTGCAGGTCGTTAACTTAGAAAAGCGGTTCTTTCTTCACCGACTGGGGCGAGAGGTTCTGGCCTTCCAGCAGGTGAGCTTTTCCCTGCAAGCCGGAGAGTTTTTGCTGCTGGAGGGCCCCAACGGCTCTGGCAAGTCTTCTCTACTGCGAACCCTCTACCGCAGCTATTGGCCTACGGCAGGACAAGCCCTCCTGCAGACCCCTCTGGGAACGGTGGATCTGGCCCGCTTAGGGGATCGCGAGGTGTTAGCAATCCGCCGCGAGCGCATCGGCTACGTCAGCCAGTTTCTGGATCCCAGGCCCCGCACCACGGCCTTGGAGCTGGTTGCGGAGCCCTTGCTGTGGCAGGGAGTAGCGGAAAACCAAGCGCGACATCGAGCAGCAGAGCTGCTCCTGGAGCTGGGTCTGAAGCCAGAGTTGCTGGAGACTTTTCCAACCAGCTTCTCGGGGGGCGAGAAACAGAAAGTCAACTTGGCTCGCTCTCTCATCCACCCCTATCCGCTGCTGCTTCTGGACGAGCCCACCGCCAGCTTGGATACTGCAGCCAAGTTGGCCTTGCGAGAACGCCTACGAGCCTTGAAGCAGCAGGGAACAGCTATCATTGGCGTTTTTCACTCCTTAGACGATGTGTCGGGTTTGGTTGACAAAACCTATTCCCTGGAGGTGAGGGCAAATGTGGCTAGCAGGGCCTAAGCTAGTTCTCCCCGATGGTGTCCTCCCGGTGGGATCCCTGCGGCTGGAGGGGGAGCGGATTGCCGAGATTCGGCAGGGGCAAGTGGGGGAAGGGATCCCTTTGCGAGGACTTACCCTGGTGCCCGGCGTAGTCGACCTCCATACCGATAGCCTGGAGCCCGAGCTGGAGCCGCGCCCAGGGGTACAGCTGGCGGTGGACATGGCCTTGGGGATTTGGGAAAACCGAGCTTTGGCGGCGGGGATTACCACTGCCTTTGTAACTCTGTCCTTTTGGGAAGGCCTGCCTGGCTGGCGCAGCCCAGAAACGGCCTTGGCTATGGCAGAGCAGTTGGTGGCGCTGCGTTCCCAGCTGGCTCTGGACTTGAGGATCCACGCTCGCTATGAACTCTCGCGCCCCTTGGGAGCAGCAGCTGTTCGCCAAGCTCTCAGCCAAGGCTGGGTGGATCTCCTTTCCTTCATGGACCACACCCCCGGCCAAGGCCAATTCCGGACGCCGGAGGACTACATCCGCTACATGGCTCGCCAGCTGGCCCGGCCTTCCGAGGAGGTTGCCGCTAGTTTGGCGGCCAAGGCGGGGGAGGAGACCTTGCAGAGCTTTGCCCAATTGGCTCAGCAAGCGCAAGCTTTGGGGGTACCTTTGGCTTCCCACGACGACGACTGCCCCGCCAAGGTTCAGTTAATGGCCAAGATGGGCCTGAAAATTAGCGAGTTTCCGGTTACCCTAGCAGCAGCTTTGGAAGCGCGGAAACTGGGCCTGCTGGTGGTCATGGGGGCTCCCAATGCCCTGAGGGGATCCTCCCATGTCGGCAATCTCTCCGCTTCGGAGGCTCTACAAGTAGGAGCCCTAGGCGCCTTGGCCACTGACTACTCCCCCGCTTCAGCCTTGAGGGCTGCCTTTGCCTTGGCGGAGAAGCAGCTGCTGGATCTGCCCCAAGCCATAGCTTTGGTCACTCACAACCCTGCCCAGGCGGTTGGTCTGCAGGATCGGGGAGCCCTTCGCCCAGGCCTAAGAGCCGATCTAGTGGTGCTGCGGGAGAAACCCTTCCAGGTTATGGGTGTATTCGTTGCCGGCAGGCCCGTCTTTCTCAGAGATAGCCTCTGTTGGAGGGGGGTCTTCTAGGCTTCCCGCCAAGGCCTAGGTTGGAAGGCGAAGACAAGACTTAGTCCTGCCCGAAGGCAACCCTGGGCAGCAGTTTCCGGGTTGGCTTGCGCTCCAGGGACAGGGCAGGCCGTTCTAAGCGCGTATCCACCAGTACCGAGGGAGAGGCCAAGTTAACGCGCTCCAGCAGACGCCGCAGCAGTTGAGCATCGATGATGTCCACCCCTTGGCGGGCTGTCGCCGTTCCGGCCACCAGGGGGGTAGGGGTGGCTGGAAGGGGGGATCCCATCTCACTGCGCTCAGGTGCAGCCAGCACCAATTCCGCCATTGCCTGGGCCAGCTCTTGACCATACACCCCATCAGGGCCCGAAGGGAGTAGATCCAGCCGTCCCTGCTGAGTGGCCAGGTGGCTCAACCCCAGTTGCACCGCCACCACCGCCGCCCCCCGATCCCCCCGCCTCAAAGTGCGTTGGCTGGCCAAGACGCTCTCTAGCTGGGCTTTGGCTGCATCTTGGTCGCTAGCTGGCAAAAGTTGCACTAGCCCTTCCAGCTGATCTCCCTCAGAGCCAGCCTTGGCCTCGGGATGGGGATCCTCCCGCCAAAGGCGAGTCAGGTCGTAGAGCAAGATGGCATGGGGCACAGGACGGCTGGGCTGGTTGGGACCGGCATGGCCGGTGGCGAGGATCTCCCCTTGGTAGACCAGGGAGGTGCTAAAGCCAGAGTCCAGCAGCACGGCTTCTCGGATCCCGGTTTTGGGCAGCAGACTGGCCAGGATGGCGGCGTTGACGTGGGTTTTGGTAACTCCGATCACCACCCGCTCCTGGTCATCTACCCCAAAGAAAGCTCTGGGGCGAAACTCAGCAGCGCTGGCAAGGCGGAACGAGTTGATCTCCGCCGGAGAGAGGGCATGGCCATCCTTAACCAGCCATAGACCGGCCACAAACAGATCCGTGACATCCGGCATCAACTGGCGGATGTTCTCCAAGTGGGTCATGGTGTCGGGATCAAAGGGCACAAAGCGGAGGCGATCCCTGCCCAGCAGCACCAGCGGCCGGCCGCGGATTGCCTGGTCATCTTCGGGACGACCGGGGATGAAGGTCTTGTGGTTGGCAGCCATCGCCGGCCCCACCATGACGTTGCTGGCAGAGTTGATCCAAGGGATGGAGAAAAAGCTGCCATTGATGCCGGCATCGGCCTGGTAGCGCTGGGCCAGGGTGCTGACCTCGTAGCGCCGCTCCGCATGCACCGTAGCCGCCCGCCCGCCGCGAAGGGTGAGAACACGCACCTGGTCGATCACTTCGTCGGTCAAGGCCAACGGTTGGGTCACATCCAGCCGGTAGTCGGGGCTGCGGTTGAGGGTGAAGGTGCGGGCGCCAATGATGGCCTCGGTGATGCGAAACTGGTTAAAGCGTCGCACCTCCAGCAAGTTGGGCGATTGTCCTGTAAAACCGGGATCCATCGTAAAAGACATCCGGTAACCGGCATCGGCCAGGTATTGCTTCACCCGCTCGTCCCGGTTGCCTTCGGGATAGGCAAAGTAGTGGATGGGGTGGCCCAGCTCCTGCTCCAACTTGGCCTTGCAGTCAAACACCTCTCGCCGTAGGCGGGCATCGTCTAGCACCCGCAGGTCAGGAGGATGGTTGACGGTATGGGCGGCAAAGTCAATCAGCCCGCTGGCATCCATCTCCCGCATCTGATCCCAGGTGAAGTGATCCTTGCTGGTGGGCACGCCGACAAAGCCGGTTTGCACAAAGTAGGTGGCGGGGTAGTTGTACTCCTTCAAAAGGGGGTAGGCGTTCTCGTACAGGCCCAGGTAGGCGTCGTCAAAAGTGAGCAAAATGGCTTTTTCCGGCAAGGGATCCCCGTCCCGCAGGTGTTTGTACAGTTGGTCGATGTGGATGGGGGTCAACCCCGCCTGCTTAATGGCCTCAAAGTGTTGCCGCAGCTCCGCCACCGTAGTGTCGAACCAGACCTGTTTGCGTCCGGCCACCACATCGTGGTACATGATGGCGGGCACATAAGAAAGGCTGGCCAAGGGATCCAAAGCAAAGGGATCCCGCTCCAGTTGGGTCTCTAAGGAGATGGGCAAGCGCTGTTGAGCCGCTTTAGCGTGGGCGCGGGGGGCAGGGATCTCCGCTAGAGGTGGCGAGAGCCCCGGCAGGCGGCTGACCCAGTCGGGATGAGCAGTTGCCCAGGCCACCAGGGCCCCAGCCCCAAATCCCAGCAGGATCACCAGCAAGCTTAAGAAGGGGAGTAACCTCGGTCGAGACTTGGCCAGCGGACGTCGAGAGGAAGAGGAAAAGCTTTGTCGTGGAGTGGGCGAGGGGTACGGCTGGGATCCCCTTGCTGACCCAAAGCCTGCATGGCCTTGGGGCATCGACCCTCCCAAGCGCGTCGGCTGTCGTCGAGATGTCATGGCCTCACTCCCCACTCCCAATTGCAAAAGCTCAGCCCTCGCCGGAACGCCTTTTCCTACCCAAAGCCCACCCCCAGGACAGCAGGAAAAGGCAGCCTTCCAGGCAACGGCAAAACCAACGCCAGCCTACCACCCCATCCTCAGGTTGGGGATAGGGGAGAAATCGCCGCATGCTTTCTACAGGGATCCCTCGTTGAAATTGTTTGAACCAGAACGGCCTGGACGGGTGGCCTGAAAGAACCCAGAACCTCCCAGGAAGCCGCCCGCTACTCAAGGGTGCTTAGCAGATTGGACTCGGCAATGCTGACGATCTTGCCTCCCATTTGGGTGATCCGTTTCACTTCTTGGGAAAGGCGGCTGAAGGGCACTTTGTACTCGACAACACTTCTGCGCACACCTCCTCCCACGAGGCCGGATACCTTGATGGCGAAGATTTTATCGCTATTGGGCAGCCCTCCTTCTGAGCTGCTGGCCTGAGCAACCTCTGGTTCTGGAGCCGATGCCACCTGAGGCGCCGTGGCGACGCTCTCCCGCTCCAGGAGTAGCCGCCAGCTGCGGGGATAGGCAGGCGCCAAACGATAGACCACCTTATAGGAGCCGGCTATGTGGTCATCCTCGGCCTCCACCTTCACCACAGTTCCCGCTGGAATGTCCAGCTTGGCCCCCTTAGACATGACTTTAATTCCCGGCCAATTGGTGGGCACATCCGTCAGCAGCTCGACCTCAAAGGCTTGATCCCCCAACAACAACTTGGCCATCTCAACAACTCCGTTTTGCTCAGCATTCAGTGGCGGGAGAGCCGCCCACAACCACAGCTTCATCGTCAAACATTCTACCGTTGCCAGGTGCCCACCAGAAGCTTCCCGCTGGCATGGGTCAGCTGACGTCCTCCCTTCAACGAATTGAGGGAGATCACTGATGTCCTCCCATTCTAGAATTGGGGTGTTGTAGATTTGTTAAGCAGCTGTAGATTTATTGCGGAGGTAGAGGGAGCGCCATGAACCTGTTGAGCTTGGCCTTGCCGGATCTGTCGGCAGCTTCGGATGGGTTAGCCGCCACCTTGCAGCCCGTAGCCCAGTTTTTTGCCGGCCTTAACTTGCCCCAACCCATTGTGCAATGGGGTCACCCCTTGATGATGGGGATCGTGGTGGTGGTGATGGGCAGCTTTGTCGGCCTGACTGGGTGGCGAGGACGGGCCTTGCGTCTGGCAGCCGCCTCCACAGCGCCAGAGGGATCCCTGCCGGAAGCGGCCCAGAAGCCTCTGCTTGACCACCGCAAATTGGCCCCCTGGATGGCCACCTTCATTGCCTTGGGCTACACTGGCGGCCTTCTTTCTCTGGTGATGCAAGGGAAGCCCCTGTTGAGCAGCCCCCATTTTTGGACGGGATCCCTGGTGTTGCTGTTGTTGGCGGTGAATGGAGCTTTGTCCCTCAGCGGCTTTGGGGGCAACCGCGCTGCTTTGCGCACCACCCATGCCTATGTGGGCAGCCTCATTCTATGTGTACTGTTTGCCCATGCCCTGCTTGGGCTCAAGCTGGGTTTGTCGTTGTGAGTGGCAGTAGGCTTCCCTCTGCCTGGGCAGGAACTAGCGATAAGGCTGCAAGGATTGCAGCAGGTGGAGCACGGTGAAAATGCCGATACCCAGCAGGACGACGGATCCCACCAGGTAGCTGCTGGCATTGGAGCGCTGCTCTTCCAAGAGGGCTTCAGGGGATTTGGGGGCAATCATAAACCTTTCCCCAGAAAGGGGTTTTCGGATCACGGGATCCCCTGCCTCAAAACGCACCTGCCCCATGGTAAACGCCATCGCATCCACCGGAATCACCCATTCCTTATAGATAAAAGCTCGGGTGGAGCGATTTTCTGTTCTCACTCCGGAAAGGTAGCGCTTGAGATTGAAGTTGAACCGGCTGGACCCTTTTCCTGGAAAAATATGCTCATCCACAACCGACATAGCCTCTATCTCCGCACCTGTGGGATCCACCCTCACTCTTCCAGTTTCGTCTTCGATGAAAAAAGGGATCTGGCGAACCACCGAGTGAAGGGTTTCGTCTCTCGTTCTCGTCTCTCTTTCAAGGAGATATTCCCGACCTGTGCTCGGATCGTAATACACGTTGGCGTAGTGTTTTTGGGGAGAGCTTACTTCGGAAAACGGCGATTTTTGAGGATAGCCTGGAGAGCCAAGCTGCTGGGGGTAGTTGGGGTAACCAGGCTTTTTCTGGAAAGAACCGGAACCGGCGTAGCCAGGGTTGGGCTTTTGTGGAAAAGAATTAGAGTAGTCGGGATCAACCCTTTTCTGAAAAGAACCGGAGTCAGAGTAGCCCAAGCCGGGCTTTTTCCCGACCATCTCCCCCGGATAGGATTTTGCTCGGGATCCCAAGCGTAGAGCGTTCTGATATTCGCCTTCGCTGATCCGTTCGCTATACGCTACATCGCCTTGGCTATTCAAATACCTTCGATAGCATTCGATCTCGTCATACTCCCAAGAGATCTCAGACTTGTAGTAGACGCAAGGCTGTCGCGAAAGTTCCGATACCAAAGGCCGATCGCACACAACCCTGCCGTAAACTTGAGCCAAGTTTGCTCCTTTTGCCTGGGGGTTGGTCTGACCGAGATGGCGAAGCTCGGCTATCTTGAGCAACCGAGTTGCAGAGAGCTGTTGAACCAACCTTTGGGAGCGCAAATACTCAACAAACGAAAACAGAGAGGCAGGAAGACAAAGCAGACCAAGCAGCATCAGCCAGTTCATAAAGGCCTTCCTTTCCGGGGGTGGGAGTGAAGTTGGCCTCATGCTAGCAGTTACCTGTGAAACAGGATTTAAGAGAAGTTTAAGGCAATCCCGAATGCGGGCAGTTCCAAACTTTACCAAGAAGCTAGGCCTGAAGCCCCGCCCTTCCAGGACGGCTTTTGCCCTGTTAGACCTGCGATAAGATACACCCACGCTGGTCAGAGAAGCCAAACTCCTCAACGCCACTCCAGCGCAGTACCAAGCCTTGGACGACAGAGTACACCGGCCAGGTGGTGGGGCTGGATGTGGGCGACAGCAGTGGGCAAGCTGTGCCGTGTCTCCAGTTTTTGCGTCGTGCCGAAAGGAGATTGAAGCAACAGCAAAGAAGACTGAGCAGAAAGTTAGGCCCACGGCCCGCTGGCGTGAATAGGAAGGGGGTAAAACCTCAATACAGCAACTACCACAAGTAGAGGAAGCGGCTTGGCGAGGTACACTTCAACCAAATCAAAGTCTGGCGCCAGCGTAGAGACCTGGTTATTGAGCTAGCCCAGTGTGTGGGAACGTCTCACGACATTGTGGTTTATGAGGACTTGCAGGTGCAGAACTTGGTGAGAAATCACCACTTGGCCAAGTCTTTCACGCTAGCGGCGCGGAGCGCTTGGGGGAACGACTGGGGAGATAGGCACCGCCGTCGTGGAGGGGAAACCTGATACAGCTAAGTGCTGTCGCAGAACCAGGAACCAGAATCCTTGCTCTTTGGGGCGGGGGGCATGTCAATCGCGCAACACGTAGCCTACCCCGCGCACCGTCTGGATAAGGCGCTTCTCCCCTGGGCCTTCGATCTTGAGGCGCAAGTAGCGAATATAGACCTCGATGATATTGGAGTCGCCCGTGAAGTCGCAGCCCCACACATGCTCTAAGATCTGTTGGCGGGTGAGCACCTGACGGGGGTGTTCCATCAAGTAGCGCAACAGGTCGTATTCTTTGGCCGTCAGCTCCACCTGTCGCTCTCCCCGGGTTACCTCCCGCGTTACGGGATCCAGAATCAGATCCATGAACACCAACTGGCCGTCGCGGGATCGCCTTGGCTGCCGCAAATAGATCCGTATCCGAGCCAGCAGCTCCTGAATGCTGAAAGGCTTGACCACGTAGTCATCCGCCCCAGCGTCCAAGCTTGCTGCCCGATCCGCCACCTCATCTCTGGCGGTCATCAGCACCACGGGCACGCGGTTGCCCGTTGAGCGCAGCTGCCGACAAAGGTCCAGGCCTGAGATCCCGGGCAACATCCAGTCCAGCAGCACCAAGTCAGGGCTATGGTTGCGGGCTGCCGCCAACCCCGCCGTGCCATCGCTGGCCACACTGACTCGATATCCCTCACCGGCCAGCTCGGTCTCTAGGAAACGGGCCAGCTTGGATTCGCTTTCGATCACCAGGATGTGGGCAGAAGTGGGTTCAAGTTCTGGCATACGCTCTCTTGCTGAATCCAAGGAAGACGCCGAAAAACTTGCTCATTGCCCCCAAGCATATCTCAACCGTATGGATTGGCAGTCGAGATGACTGAATCCGTCCTAGCCTGCAACAGCCTTGTGGAATTGCCTGGGGTTGATATCAGCAAGTGCTTTGAGTTATTCAAAAGGCATTCATGTACCTTCTCACCATGAGTATCCTAAGCCATGACCCTCTCTCCTGTTCGGCTCACCCCGCCCCTACCTCCCATTCGATGGGAAAAACTGCCGGAAGACTTTCCCTTGCCGGATGAGCCTGTGGAAAGCACCTTACAGCCCCTTTTGGCTGCTGCTCTGCGTGAGGCATTGGAACTCGCTCAGATGATCCCTGCCCAGGCTTTGATCGCCTCCAACTTTGGCCTTTGCAGCACTGTCGGGGACAAGGTGGTGGTGAAAGCCCCCGACTGGGTTTATGTGCCCGCAGTACAGCCGATTCCCGAAGGAGAGATCCGCCGCAGCTATACCCCACACTTAGAAGGGAATCCCCCGGCGATTGTGATGGAATTCATCTCCGAAACCGAGGGCGGCGAGTACTCCATCAATCCCCACTATCCCTATGGAAAATGGTATTTCTACGAGCGCATTTTGCAGGTGCCTGTCTATGTAATCTTTCATCCCAAAACCGGTGAGCTGGATGTCTACCGCCTGGAGAATGGCCGCTATACCCCTGTATCGGCGGATGAAAACCGTCGCTACTGGATCCCGGAGATTGGCTTGTTTTTGGGGGTGTGGCGGGGACAAAAAGCCGAGACCAAAGCCAACTGGTTGCGGTGGTGGACTGCCGATGGGAGTTTGCTGCTGTGGGGGAGTGAACATATAGAGCAGGAGCGGCAGCGGGCCGAACAGGAGCGGCAGCGGGCTGAACAGGAACGGCAACGGGCCGAGGCGGCAGAGGCAGCTCTCGAACAGGCCCGTCTGGAACAGCAGCGCCTAGCCGCGAAATTGCGGGAGTTGGGCGTGGATCCCGAGGCAATAGCCGATTGAGGGCTCTCCTAGTAGGTGCGCCCGCGCCAAGAGCGGGGCCGGCTGAGGGCAGATAGGATTATCCGCAGAACGGCCAAGGGATCCGCCAGAGGCGACATCCAGAACGTCCAAGGGGGATCCTGATAGGAGCCGCGAATGCCCAGCAGTACACCTAAGCGCAGAATCAGTAAGCCTAGGTTAAGCCCCAGCAGCACCTGCTCCGTCAGGGAAAAGGGAAACCCCATCCCGGCTTTGCCCAACAGCCCTACAACCACCGGCCCAGGGATCCCTTGGGTGAGGACGAGGAGAGCTATATCCCCCCACAACTGGGCCACAGGGGTGGCATCTTTCAAATCGAGGGATCGGCCCCACTCTCGCCAAGTTTCGCCAAAAGAAGTGTACATGCGCACCTTGAGCAGGTGCCGACCGTCGTAAAAAGCTACTTTAAAGCCGGCTGCCGCAATCTGCCGCACCAAGGTGACATCGTCACAGAAGGAGGCCCGCGCCAGCGTGTAGCCGTTCATGGCTTCCAGCACCGACCGGCGCACTAGCATACATTGCCCATTGGCCATCGTCCGTTCCGGCAGGGTAGCCCTGTCTCCGGCTGCCCCATAGCGATAGATCAGGGTCACCAAAAGAGCCGGCTGCAGCCAGCCTTCCCCCCAGTGCTGCAGGATAAACTGCGGTGCCAGGGTGATTAGATCCAGACCTTGGGCCTGGGCGGTTTCCAGCAGGCGCTCCACCAATCCTGGCTGGGGACGGGTATCGGCATCAATGCCCAGGATCCACTCAGAGGCCGGATCCGACTGGAGAAATCCATAGTGCAAGGCCCAGGGGCGGCCCACCCATCCGTTGGGCAAGGGATCGTCGGTTACCAGACGGAAGCGCGGATCCCGCTTGGCCATCTGCAGCACTTTTTCGGGGGTGCCATCTTGAGAGCGGCTGTCCACCACCAGCACCTCCCGCAGGACGGAGCTCTGTTGGTGCAATCCTTCCAGGCAGGGATCGATGCGCTCGGCTTCGTTGAGGGTGGGCAACAACACGCTGACCAAGCCCGGCTGCAAAGGGATCCCAGGCTGACCGGGAGGCAGAGGGGAAGGGCGCCGCAAAGAGGGCAGCAGCCGCGCCAGCAGCACCGCCAGCATCGGCACTTGCATAACCAATAGGCTCAGGGCGGCAGCATCTCCAGCCCAGGCAGGGATCCCGTTCATGCCAGTTCTAACCTGTAAGGGAAAAGTGTCCAAGAATGCTTGCAAGAGAAGCCCAGGGAGGACAAACTCATACTCATGGTGATTTAGCAATTCAAAATCAGTCTGGTTGCATCGTGCCTGTGCCCATCCCCCGTCAAACCTGCCGGGCTTTTCATGGATGTCTTCATCCAGCTCAGCCACAAGGGATCCCCTGTTACGGTTGTGAAATTGCACAGTGAAAGGCTCAACGCCGCGATTGCCCGCGAGGTACGGAAAGAGCTAAGCCAAATTCTCACCGAGAAACCGGGACATTTCTTGTTGGATCTTAGTCAGGTTAGCCTGATCGACAGCATGGGGTTGTCGGTTCTGGTTTGGGCGCATCGCCATTGCCGCACTTTAGGCTATCAACTCAAGTTCTGCGGCCTGCAGGAGCAAGTCAAGCTGCTCTTCTCCATCGTCGGTTTGGATACCATTTACGAAATCTACCCCTCTGTAGAAAAGGCGCTTGAGTCTTTTCCGTAGCTCTCCCTATCGGGTCAACTGAGAACCGTCAGGGATCAGCTTCTCAACACCTGGATTAGCCTAACGGTTGAAAACCTGCTCAGGGGGAGGGGTTGCTGTTTTGGTTCTCGACCGTCTGGGGCCGGTTCACCTGAGCATAAATCTCTGCTTGCTGCTGGATTTGCTCCCGAACTTGGGGCGGGGCCAGCCGGGCTGCTTGCTCAAACAGCTCAGGCGCTTTTGCCCGTAGGTTTTCATCGGTGGCAGAGCTGAGGGCTATGGCTTTGCCGAGCACGGGAGTGAAATCACTGGGATCCGCCGCAATCAACTTGTCGTAGAGGACTACAGCTTTCTCAGTCTGGTTGTTGCGGGCGTAGACAAAGGCCAAGCGCAAACGTACATCATTATCTTCCGGCACTTCTTCAAGATGCTTCTCCAGCAGGGCAATGGCCTCAGAGGTGCGGCCCAGGGTTAGCTGCACATCCACCAACTGCTGCAGCACCTGGCCATCTTTGGGATCCCCCTCGTAAAGGATCTGGAGCTGTTCTAATGCCCCTTCAAAATCCCCCGTATCCTGTTGGATTTGGGCCAAAAAAGCTCGCAGTTGCCGATTTTTGGGCTCCAGTTCCACCAGCTTCTTCAGCGGCTCAATGGCCCCTTGCGGCTCGTTGAGCTGCAGTTGGGTGTCGATCAACCCCCGCAGGGCAATGGGGTTATCCGGCTCCCGCTCCAGCACGACGCGATAGCCGTCTGCCTGGGCCCGCAGTTGCTCGGTTACCAGGCTGGCCTCTGGAGATTCGGAAGGCCCGAGGGCCTGGAATAGCGGGCCAAAGGAGAAGCCCAAGAAAGTTACCGTGCCCACCACCAGCAGCAAAATGTTGAGGAGCTTGCGGGCTGGGGATTCTTGGGGTTTGGACTGAGGCATAAAGGGCTCGCGCAGAAGACTCCTCTGTACTCTATCATCGGCGCCGGGGCAGGCTGCGGGGTGAGGTTACCCAATACCCAAAACTTTTGAAAACAGCATCCAAGGGGAGGGCAATGCCGTACCGAGTTTAGGTATTGCTGAACGTTTTTGCCACCCCTCACTCCCTCTTAACCATGCGGATCACCAAATTTTCGGGCTGGAGGCCCGCACCATAGCCGCAGGCTTGGTGTCGGGAGGAAAGCCCTCCTCCATATAGGTTTGCTGGTCAAAAGTCTGGATAAACTACAATAAGCCCATGAGCCAGACTATCTCTGTACGTTGCAAGCTGATAGTCCCACAAGAGTTGCGTCAAGAAATTGACCGCACTTTGCAGGGCTTTGCGAACGCTTGCAACCAGATTCTCGACACCGCCAAACAAAAGAACTGCTGGAACACCGCCAAGCTGCACCACTTGGTCTATCGGCCGGTAAGGGCAGCAACGGGGCTGAAAGCCAACCACGTCTGTCAGGCGCTCCGTCGGGTGATTAGCAATGCCAAGGCGGTGAAGCAAGTCCACAAGTTCCGCCCCACCAGCCTGACCTTGGACGCTCGTACTTTTAAGTACCGAGAGTCCGACCAAGCCGTGGGCGTGACCCTGATGAGCGGACGGGTTTGGCTCAAGCTCAAGATTGGCAGCTATCAAATCGCTTTGCTGCAGGGGCAAACGCCCACCAGCGCTACTCTGTCCAAGACCAAGCAAGGGGACTACTACATCAACATCGCTGTTGAGCTGGACACTCCCCCAACCGGCAAAACTCCAAAGGTAATCGGAGTTGACTTGGGCAGGCGGGATATCGCCACCGCTAGCAACGGGCGCTCTTGGAGTGGAGAGCACATCCAGGCCGTCCGTGACCGGTTCAGCCGTGTACGCGCCAAGGTTCAATCCAAACGCACTCGCAGCTCTAGGAGGCTGCTGAGAAGGCTCTCTGGGAGAGAACGGCGCTACCAGACATGGCTGAACCACAACATCAGCAAAACCTTGGTCAGAGATGCCCAGGCTATTGGTGCAGCACTGGCTTTTGAAGACTTGACAGGGATCAGAGATTGCTTGAATCAGAAACCTCGGAGCAAGACTGAGCGGCGCAGGACTAACAACTGGGCGTTCTACCAGCTCAGGATGTTTGTAGCCTACAAGGCTGCCATTGCTGGGGTGCCTGTGGTGCTGGTGCCGCCTGCCTATACCAGTCAGACCTGCCACAAATGCCTGCACATCCACCCTGAGCGGGGTAAATCCTACCGCAATGGCAAGTCGTTCAAGTGTGGACATTGTGGGTGGGAAGGGGATGCTGACCATAACGCTGCTCAAGTAATCTCTCTCCTTGGGGCGACTGTAAACTCGCCTGAAATTCCGAAACTTAGCTGTCCTCTGGGGCCGCTAGGGATTGGGATAAAGCCCGCACCCTGCGCATAGCGCGGGTGTCGGGTAGTTTACCGCCGCCATTCTCAGCGCTTCCCTGCGGGGGACGGCCAACTTCGACGAGGAGAACTTTCCCTACGATGTTGTCTACACCTTGGGTCGCTACTTCGCCCAAATGGGGGCCTTGGTGCAGCAATATGGGGGAGTACTGGCCAACCAGAGCGGGCTGAGAAGTCTGGCTTTGTTTGGCTTAAAACAACCCGAGCTGGCCGTACAGCAGGCACTGCAGGCGGGATTGGCGCTTGGACAGTCGGCGGCGGAGTTGAATAGGTCTCTGCGGCAACTCTCCTACCCCCAGGTTAAGCTCACCCTCGGGATCCACCACGGCCCGGTTCTTCTGCTCCCCATTGATCCCCAAGATCCGCAGCGGCTGTCTGCCTTTGGCAAGTCGGTCAATGTTGCCACCTGGCTGGAGTCGGTTGAGGATGTTTCGCAAGGGGGGGAACAGTCTGAGGAACAGAGCTCCCGGTTGCTCATCTCGGCAGCTGTGTATCGAGCCGTGGAAGGGCAACTCCTGCAGGTGGAGCCTCTTTCGGTGAAACCCGTTCCCAACGCCAAACCCATCCGAGTCTACAGGGTGCATCCCAACCCCGTCAGCTTGCCGACTGGCGAGGAGCAAGCTCCAGAAGCAACCAAGCCTGAACCGCTTGGATGGCTGGAAGCGCTCCGGGAATGGCTACAGGCTTGGTCTCGTTTTTGAGGGATCCCTTTAGGCAAAAACGCCATCCCTTTGCTGAACTTGGGCCTGCAAATAGGGGATCCCCACCCGATGGCAGTAATCTCCAAAGCTCTCGCCAGGACGGCGCTCCTGCTTGTAGGCCTGCAGGAGAACTCTCATCAGCGGCACGATCTGGCTGATGTGTACCCGATCCTGAAACACTTGCGCCAGGCGATCCCCCTGCGGGCTGGCTCCCAGCCAAATCTGGTAGTAGCCATCGGGGGCGGATCCCACCAATCCCAGCTCGGCCAGGTAGGGTCGGGCACAGCCGTTGGGGCAGCCGGTCATGCGTACCAAGAAGGGCGAATCTTGCAGATCCAGCTCCTGCAACAGCTGATCCAACTGGCGCACCAGCCCCGGCAAAGCTCGCTCCGACTCAGTAATGGCCAAGCCGCAAGTGGGCAGCGCCGGACAGGCCATCGACAGCCGCACCAGTTGAGGGATCTCTTCCTTGGAAAGCACCCCGTGGGATTTGAGGATCTGGTTGATGGCATCCCGCTGCTGCTCCGCAATGTCGATGAAAAGTAAATCCTGAGTGGGGGTCAGCCGCACGTGCAGAGAAAAGGCTTCCACAATCCGGCGCAGTGCCGTCTTGAGCTGTCGCTCTGGGGTGTCCTGGATGCGGCCATTTTCAATGGAGATGCCCAAAAACCAACGGCCATCCCCCTGCTCGTGCCAGCCTAGGTAGTCGTCGCTGTTGGGGACAAACTTGGGCATGCGCCGGAAGGGCAATAACTTCTCCCCCAGGTACTGCTCGACCACACGGCGAAACTTGCGGATCCCCCAGTCTCTCACCAGATACTTCAGCCGCGCCTGCTTGCGATCGTGCCGGTTGCCGTAGTCCCGCTGCACGGCCAAAACCGCTTGGCAAACCCGATACACCGCCTCCGGAGGGGCAAAGCAGAGCTTCTGGGCCAAAAGGGGCTGGGTTTCTTCCTTGCCGTGGGTACGCCCCATCCCGCCACCTACCACAATGTTGAAGCCCTTGAGGTTGCCCTTGCGGTCGGTGAGCACAATCAAGCCCAGGTCCTGGGAGTACACATCTACCGTGTTTTCCCCAGCTACGGTGATGGCTGTCTTGAACTTGCGGGGCAAATAGACGGGGCCATACAGGGGTTCTGGGCCCTCTAACCTCACCCCGTTGCCGACAAACTTCTCGGCTTCCACCACTTCCTCATCCACCGGCGGGATGGGAACCGGCTCCCCATCCACCCAGATCTCGTAGTAGGCAGAGGTTTTTGGAGCCAACAGATCCGCCAGCTTGCGGGCATACTCTTGGGCATAGCGATAGGCAGGGCGATTTTTGTAGGGGGCCACCGGTGCCATCACGTTGCGGTTGACATCGCCGCAGGCGGCCAGGGTGGATCCCATCTGTTTGAGAATGCTGGCTATGGTGGCCTTGAGGTTTTTCTTGAGGATCCCATGCAACTGAAAGGTTTGCCGCGTTGTGGCTCGCAGGGTGCCATTGCCGTACTCATCGGCCAGCCGATCCAAGGTCAAGTAAAGCTGGGGGGGCACGTGTCCCCCTGGGATGCGGGTGCGCAACATCATCGAATAGGCCCGCTCCAGCCCCTCCTGCTTTCGCTGCTGCCGCCGATCCCGGTCATCCTGCTGGTAAGCGCCATGGAACTTGAGCACCTGCACCGCCGCCTCGCTGAAATGGGTGGTGTCTTGGGCCAGCTCCTGCTGAAGGGGATCCCGTAGAAAGTGGCTGTCTGCCTTGATCTGCTCCACCTTGGAACGCTTGGCCTCGGATGGGATCATGGGGGGCATTGATAATCTCCAGTAAACCGGTCGGAATACTTGTGAATAACAAGCTATCACCTCCTTTGAAGAGCGTCCAGTTGGAAAAGTCAGCCTCCTATCCGGGTTTTGTTCCAAACCCGCAAAGCTTGTCATTTGAGTCAGCTGGAGATGTCGGCGCTGCTAGCTGGCCAGGGCTAGGCGGGCACCGTACTCCTGCACCGACCACAGTTGCCAGGCACAATTCCCCTGCAGCTCCAAAACCAGGTCGTGGTAGGCCAAGAGGGTGGGACGATGGCCGACGCTGATGTAGGTGGTGTTCAAGTGTTGCAGTTGCAGGTAGAGCAGTTTTTCGTTGGCCACATCCAGGGCGCTGGTGGCCTCGTCCAAGATGGCGTAGCGGGGCTGGGTGATCAAAATGCGGGCGAAGGCAAGGCGCTGCTGCTCCCCAAGGGAGAGGGTGCTGGCCCAATCTTTCTCCACATCAAAGCCGCCCACCCGCTCCGGCAAGTCCCCCAAGTTCACCTGGGCCAAGACTCGGATGAGATCTTCATCGGTGAGGTCTCGGCGGCGTTTGGGATAGAGCAGTTGATCCCGCAGGGATCCCAGCAGCATATAGGGTTTCTGGGGCAAAAAGAGCATCTCCTGAGTATCTGGGCGGGCGATGGATCCCTGGCCGTTGGTCCATAGGCCGGCAATGGCCCGCAACAGGGAACTTTTGCCGCTGCCGCTAACACCGACAATCAGCAGCCGCTGGCCGGCTTCCAAGGCGAAGGAGAGATCCCGCACCAGGGTTCGTTCTGAATTGGGGGTGAGCAAAGTGACGTGGTTTAGCGCCAATTGCTGGGCAATGCGAGTTTGAATGTTGCTTTCCCGAGCGCCGGTGTGGCGCAGCGCCGGATCTTCCAGAGACTCGTGAAAGGAGCCTAAGCGGTTGATCCCAGCGGCAAAACTGGAAATGCTTTGAATCTGGTTGGCCACAATGGAGAGGGCGCTCAACACCTGGCTGAAGGCAATGGTGGCTTGGGTAATGGTGCCGAAGTCTCGCACGCCGCTGAAATAAAGGGGAGCCACGATGACATAGGGCACAATGCGGGTGAAATAGTTGTAGGCGTATTGGAAAATATCGATGATGGCCTGCCAGATGATCAGCAAATTAAAATTGCGCAAGGCCGCACCAAAGCGATGCAAAATTTGCCTGAGTTCTTGATCCTCTCCCTGGTAGAAGGCAATGGACTCGGCATTATCCCGCACGTGCACTAAGCTGTAGCGAAAATCGGCTTCGTAGCGCAGTTGATCGAAGTTAATTTTGATCAGCTTGCGACCAGCCAAAATGGCAATGGCGGTACCAATGGTGGCATAGACCACCAGCCCCAACGCCAACGGACGAGAAATGCCATAGAGAATGCCAGTAAAAGCATAGAGGGTGAGAATCGAGTCGAGAATGTCCAACAGGAAGGAGAGGGTGGTGCCGGTAAAGGAGCGAACATCCTCGGAAATGCGCTGGTCGGGGTTGTCGATTTCGGTGTTGGCGGCGTTGGAATCCAGCTCGTAGTAAGCCCGCTGATTGAAGTAGCGATCCAGAAAATGATCGGTCAGCCATTCTCGCCAAAACAGCCCTAGCTTGAGGCGAGTGTAGCGGTAGATCACCAAAATCGGAATGGCTGAGATAATCAGCACTCCATAAATAATCAAAAACTGCCAGAAAGTGGGCTCTTCTTTTTGCTGCAGAGCTGTGTCGATAAACCGAAAGATAAAGCTAATCATCACGTTCAGCCGGTTGACCGTCAGCGACAGAAACAGCAAAAAGGTGAGCAGCGCCCACTGCAACCAGCGCTGGCAAAGCTGCCGCCACGCCGCCCCAAAACAAAGGCTGCTCAGAGCCAAGCTGATCGCGGCTACCCACAGCACCGGCGAGGACAAGTTTCTCTCCGTTTGGGCCACCAATCCGGCTGCCACATTGGTAAAAAACTCTGGGAACAGGGCCTGACCGACCAAAGTCACCCCAATCTCCACAAAGAACATCAGGGCAACCACAAACACCATGGCCGCTGCCAGCAAGCCCAAAAAGATCCAGCCCCCATAGCGCACTCTGGGGTAAAAGTAGGGCTGGGCCACGGTGATAAACCGATCCCACAGTTTGCGGTCGAAGTTAAATTGAGAGGCTTGGGATTCCATTTTTGCGGTCGGCGGAGAGAGCAAGATCGACATCTCCCAGGCTAGCAGGCCATGGGTGCCAATCTGTGTTCAACAGGAGCGGATTCATTGGGGGTGGAACAGGTTCAGTGTCTCTTCAACCTTGCAACCGGTTTTGCCAAGCCGATTGGGCCGCCAGCCACACCGTCTGAACCGGCACGTGAAACTCCTGGGCGCGGGCCACACAGTCGCGAAACTCCGGCTGAGCGTTGACGATGCGGCCATGGTGGCGGGCTACCTTGATGTCTACCAGGCCGTAAGGGGTTTCCACCCGCTCAATGACCCGCTCCAGCAGGGTGCGCTGCTGTTGGAAGTGGCGAATGCCCAGGGTGGTGGTCTCCCGGAAGATGAGATCTTGACACTCCGGCACCCGATCCGGCGGACAGATGACGGTAAGCAGGATCCCCGGTCGCCCCTGTTTCATGGTGATCGGCTGGGTAAACACGTCCCAGGCCCCCAGGGCCAACAACTGCTCGCAGGTGTAGGCAATCACTTGGGGGTTGAGATCGTCAATTTGGGTCTGCAACACCGATACCGTTTCCGTTAGCTCTCCCCCATCGGCTTCCCCAATCCACAGACGAAACACGTTGGGAATGGGCAGCTCTTGGGCACCGGCCCCACGCCCCACTTTTTCCACCCGCATCGGCGGACAGGGGCCAAACTCTTCCGCCAACGCCACAGCCAAGGCTGCTCCTGTGGGGGTCACCAGCTCGGCTTCCACCCCGTTGCTGAACACCGGCACGCGGCCCATTTCCCACAACTCGATCACCGCCGGCACCGGCACGGCCAATTTGCCATGCTCTGTGCTCACCCAGCCGCCCCCAATAGGATGGGGGGATGACAACACCCGCTCCACCTGCAGCCAATCCAGGCCAATGCAAGTGCCGACAATATCCACCAAAGCATCCACTGCCCCCACTTCGTGAAAGTGCACTTTTTCCACAGGCATCTGATGGACTTTTGCTTCCGCCTGCGCCAACTTTTCAAACACCGCCAAGCTGCGGGCCTTAATGGCTGGGGAAAGCTGGGATCCCGCGATCAAAGCCTGAATCTCTGCCCAATGCCGAGCAGGGGATCCCCCACTCTGGGATCCCAGCACCTCCACCACAGCTTGCAGAGCAGGCTGCCCACACCGCTGCACCCGGCTCACCTGCAGGCTATATTCCCCCTCGATGCCCAACGCCTGGAGCTGACGGTTGAGGTACTCCAAAGGCACCCCGCAATCCAGCAGGGCTCCTAGACACATATCGCCGGCAATGCCCGCCGCACAGTCGAAGTAGGCTATTTTCATGCTGGAGAACTGGGGGTAGCCGCTGCCGCCAGAATGGACTTGGATCCCTCTTGATTGTAGGCAGCAACCGGCCTGGAAAAGGCGACGGGAGAGCAGTTAGGCTTCCCTAGAGTCAGAAGATTCAGAAGATCGAGCAGCAGATTCCCGCCACTGTTGGATGATGTTGCCCAAATTGCGCCGGAATTCTCCAATTCCCAGCAGGGATCCCGGCTCGGGATCCCAGGAAGCTGAGAACACACCGTAGCTGATGCCCAAAAAACCAAGGCCAAACAAAGTTAGCGACTCCGCCAAGGTGAAGTAAGGGGGCAGAGCGACCACATGGTTGGTCAAGAGATAGTAATTCACAAAAAAGCTGCTCAGGCCCAGCCCAGAAGGGATCCCAGAAAACACCAGAATCCGCCGCACCATCCGCCGGCTGACCTCAGGGGGAATCACGGCAACAGGCTCCTTCTTGGCCGGCTTCTTCTCCACCTCAACAGAGGCGGAGGGGGAGCGATGGCGAAAGGTTTTGGACTGGCGGCTGGATTTGCCCACGAAGACAGATCTCCGATAGCGTTTTGGATGGGCTGCCTACTTTTTCACCCGGATGTTCAGCCGTTCGGCCAGCTCCCGGAAGCGGTCAGGAGAATGCTTGGCGATGTAGTTGAGCAAACGCTTGCGACGACCGATCATCATCAGCAGGCCGCGGCGGGAGTTGAAATCCTTCGGGTTTCTCTGAAGGTGCTGAGAGAGCTGGTTGATGCGACTGGTGAGCAGAGCCACCTGAACCTCGGCAGAACCGGTGTCGGTGTCGTGCAGTCGATAGCTCTCAATGATCTGCTGCTTCTCTTGTTGCAATAAGGCCATAAGATCAAGGGACTGGATGCACTGCTTCAAGATAATAACATCGGCTTTTCCTCCCTCGCTATGGCCGAGGAGGGTTATGGAGAGAATGGGATATGACAACAACCTCTGGGGATCCTCCGGCACTGCCCGCTTTGCTGGAGCTGTTGAACTCACAAGACTTGGGAAATCGGCTGCGCGCTGTCAACAAAGCCAGAGAACTGCCTGGGCCAGAAGCCCTGACATTGCTGCAGCGAGCGATTCACGACGAGAATGCCCGCGTCCGTTATGCTGCCATCAGCCAGATGGGCACCCTGTCTGGCGTCGATCCGAACCTACTGTTGCCCATTTTGCAGCGCTCTTTGCGAGAGGATCCGGAGTTCGATGTGCGGGCTGCTGCCGCCGCTGCCCTGGGGGATCTCAAGCAGCCACAGGCCCTGGCCGATCTCCTGGAAGCTTATCGGCGAGAAACGGAGTGGCTGGTACGGTTTAGCATCATCGCTGCCCTGGGAGAGCTGGGGAACCCTGCCGCCTTCGACACTCTGGTGGAAGCTTTGCAGGACAAGAGCGAGCTGATCACCACAGCCGCTGCCGCTGCCTTGGGCGATCTGGGGGATCCGCGGGCCATCCCCTACCTGGATCCCCTCATTGATTCCGACGACTGGCAACTGCGCTACCGCGTCTGCATTGCCCTGGCCAAGTTGGGAACAGAAGCCGCTCGCGCCGGACTGACCCGGCTGGCCCAGGATTCCCAAGAACAGGTGGCCGTACATGCCCGGGCTGCCTTGGGATCCCTGTAGTTCCCTAGCTCATGGCATTGATGATGTAGTCAAAGTAAGGGGCGGCTTCAGCGGCTGCCGCCGGCTCCAACAAGCTGAGGGCAGCTTCCTTCAAAAAGACAATCGCATCGATCATGCCGGCGATGGGTACGTTGAGGGCATTGTACATTTCCCGCACCCCTATCAGGCCGATAGACTCAATCGGCTCTTTGCTGCCGGCAATAATGCCATAGGTCACCAGACGCAGATACCAGTCGTAATCTCGCAAACATTGGTTGTAGCGCTTGTCACCGTAGGCATTGCCACCGGGTTGCACGTACTCGGGCCGCTTGGCGAATAGCTGCTTCTGGGCCTGGTCGATGATGCGCTTTTTGTTTTCTGCTAACACCTGAGCGATTTGCAAGCGCCTCTCGCCGGTGGTCATGTAATTCCTGATGGCTTCCAGTTCGCTAACTGAGAGGTAACGCAGCTGGTCATCCGCGGTCTCGATGATCTGGTTGATCACGCTCACGGTAGGGATTCTCCTGTTTTCTAACTTGCTTTCAATTCGGTTCATCAATTCGCAACCCATCCCCCCAGCCCAAGGTCGGCCCAAGAGATGAGCAGGTAGCTCGGCAAGCCAGCGCCGCCGGCTGCTCCCAGTTTAGGATAGGGCAAACCTTCCCTCAAGCACTTTGGCATGACTCCATCTCGAGACTGGCCCTAGATCCGGCCTCGCAGCCATTGGGCCATCTCATTGCGGCGCGGGGCAGCCTCCAGACACACCTCTTCGGTAATCCGCCCCTCTTGGTAAAGCCTAAACAGAGACTGATTCATCGTACACATGCCCTCATAGGAGCCGTCGGCGATCAGCTCCTCAATTTCATCCACCGCCCCCCGCTTGATGTAGTCCCGAATGGCATCGGTGTTGCGCATAATCTCGTGGGCCGCAGCTCGCTTGCCATCGGTGGTGCGCACCAGGGTTTGAGCGATGATCGCCACCAGGGTTTCTGCCAGCTGCAGACGCATCGGCTCCTGTTCTTCCGGCTTGTAAATCCCCAGCAGACGCTCGATGGTGCGGACGGCGCTGTTGGTGTGCAGGGTTCCAAAGACCAAGTGGCCCGTCTGGCCGGCCTTCAGGGCAATATCCACTGTCTCTCGATCCCGCATCTCCCCAATCAAGATGATGTCCGGATCTTCCCGCAGAGAGGCTTTCAGGGCATTGGCAAACTCCAGGGTGTGGATCCCGACCTCCCGCTGCCGCACCATCGATTTCTTGCTCTGGTGGACGAACTCGATGGGATCCTCAATGGAAATGATGTGTTTGGGAAAGTTGGAATTGATGTAGTCCACCATCGCTGCCAAGGTTGTGGACTTACCGGATCCGGTGGGGCCGGTCACCAAAACCAAGCCTTTGTGCTCTTCGGCAATGCGCTTCAAGACTTCCGGCGCCCGCAACTGCTCCAGCGTCAAAATTTTCAACGGGATCAGACGCATCACCATAGCCGGGCCAAGCAGGGAAACAAAGCAGTTGACCCGACACCGCACCAAACCCTCGTACTGGATGGCAGTATCCAGTTCCAAACATTCCTCAAACTGGCGAATTTGGCTCTCCGGCAGGCTTTCCCGCAGCCAGCCATAGAACATCTCGGTGGTGGTGACCGGGTAGTTGGTCAAAAGCATTTGCCCCCGATCCCGAAAGCGGGGCACTTCTCCTACCCCCAAATGAATATCTGAGTAGCCTTTGTCATAGGCTTCCTGCACCAGTTGGCGCAGGGTCAGGCCCGCAGGAGTAGCCGGGGCCACTGGGATCCGACCGGCAGCCGTTGGGCGAGCTGGTGGCGCAAAAGGCGGGGCAGCAGGATTGGGGCTGGGCGGCGGCACTGGAGGCCGAGCAGCAGCAGCCGGAGCCGGGGTGGGCGGGGGCATCTGAGGAGAAGCGGCAGAGCCCGGCACAGGCACCGGTACCTGAGGGGGAGCGACAGCCACACCAGGCGGAAGGGGCCGACCCAGAATGGGGTTGGGGGGGCTTTTGGCGTTGACAGGCCGGGATCCCATCCCTTGGGAAGCTGAACCCAGCACCGGATCCAGTTGCGTTGGAGGCTCCACCGGGGGCGTTTGAGCAGCCGGACGAGGCGGACGCTGCATGACCGGCGGAGCCGGGGGCTTCCAATCGGACTCCACGTCGGTGGGAAATTGATTTTCAGGGCTGACCTCGCTCATGACGGGCCTCGCTTCTGGCAGGGTTTGAGTCAATCTTAGGCTAGTATTCCCAGCCTGAGCAGAGGGTTAACTCAACCCAACCACCGGCAAAGCTCCGGGAAGCTCCCTAAAAATTGGACGGATGGCGAATAAGACTCAAAAACTCCTCACGGGTACGGGGATCCTCCTGAAACACCCCCACCATCGAGCTGGTGACCGTCCAGGAGCCGGCCTTTTGTACCCCCCGCATCACCATGCACATGTGGGTAGCCTCGATAACCACCCCCACCCCGTAGGGATCCAGCACCTCCATCAAGGCCTCAGCAATTTGCCGTGTCAGGCGTTCCTGAACCTGCAGGCGGCGGGAGTACATCTCGACGATACGGGCAATTTTGCTTAGGCCCACCACCTTTTGCTTGGGGATGTAGGCCACATGGGCTTTGCCGATAAAGGGCAGCAGATGGTGCTCGCACAGGCTAAACAGAGACACATCCCGCAACAGCACCATCTCGTCATGGCCCTCATCAAAGATGGCACTGTTCAGTAGCTCCTCCAAAGACTGCCAATACCCACTGGTCAAAAACTTCAAAGCCGCAACCACTCGTTCCGGGGTTTTTCGCAGCCCCTCCCGTTGGGGATCCTCCCCGATCCCCCGCAGCAGCGTCTCCACCGCCGCCACCATAGCCGGATCTGAGACATCCGAGCTACCCAATTCTTCTTCCGCAAAAGTGGCTCGATCTCGAATCACCCGAGACTTGAAATGGGCTTTGTCATCCATTCGAGATTGCGAGCCAGATCCGGGTTTCGCAAGGGTCATAGCAGGATATTCCTTGGTTAACGAAAGGCTAAGAGAACTCGGTGCATGCAACTCAGCTCAAGGGGCATCCAGTCAAAGGCTGCGATAGCCAAAACCCTCCCAAGTCACGGGCAACCCCAAACCAGCCAGGTCTAAAAGGCTCCCACCGCAGGCATGAAGGTGAGATCTTCCACCACCGCACCTGTGGGCAACCGAACAATATAGGTAATCAAATCGGCTACCCATTCCGGCGAGAGCATTTTGGAACGGTCGAAGTTGACCCCTACCGTGCCCGTATCCCAGAGGGACGTGTCCACCGCACCAGGGCACAGGCTGGTGACCCGAATGCCATGCTGTCGTTCCTCTTCGGCCAAAGCTTGAGAAAAGCCCATTAGGCCGAACTTGCTGGCACAGTAAGCTCCCCAGTTGGGAAAAGCTCGCTTGCCCGCAATCGAGATGACGTTGACAATCGTGCCGCAGCGCTGCCGGCGCATTCCGGGAAGTACGGCTTGGGCACACAGAAAAGCTGCCGTCAAGTTCAAGTCGATCACTCGCTGCCAATCCGACAAAGGTAAGGTGGCCAAAGGGCCAACGTGGGCCATGCCCGCATTATTGACCAAGACATCGCAGACGCCAAATCGATCCAGGAGAGCCTGCAACTGCTGGGGCAGAGCTGCTAAGTCGGCCAAGTCCATGGGAAAAACCGCTGCCTTACCCCCCTGGTCTTGGATTTGGGCCTGCACCGCCAGCAGATCAGGTTGGGAGCGGGCCACCAGAGCCACCGCTATCCCTTGTCGGGCTAGGGCTAGGGCTACCGCTCTGCCGATCCCTCGACTGGCCCCTGTAATCAGAGCACGTTCGGGAAACTTTGTCTCAAAACTCATTTACAACAAGCCTCTGGAGTGCGCCACACAAGCAAGCGCCGCCCAGGCCTGAGAAACTTCGTTAACTAAGTGTAACACTGATTTTCCATCGCTTCCCTTGGAATCAGGGTAGGGCGCAGAGACCTCAGCCTATCCTGCTCAAGATCCGTCCGCTGGCTGTTGAACCTCGATCCGGCTAGGTGGGGTCTGGGAGTATGGTAGTGTGGTAAAAATGGTGAAAATCTTTTGCAACAACAACCGTCATGGCTGAGTCTTTGTTTTCTCCAAGCCCCACTGCCGCGCGGGAGGATCCCTCCTACATCCTTCAGCTTGAGGGCATCAGCAAGGGGTTTCCCGGCCAGCGGCAGTTGGTTTTGCGGGAAGTCGAGTTTCGCCTGCCCCAAGGAGACATCCTCAGCATTGTGGGCCCATCAGGTTGTGGGAAAACCACCTTATTGCGCACCATTGCCGGATTTGAGCAGCCGGATAGCGGGCGGATCCTGCTGGGGGGGCAGGTTGTGGCTGGGGAGGGGCAGTGGATCCCACCGGAGCGACGGGGAGTGGGGCTGGTGTTTCAGGATTTTGCCCTGTTTCCCCACTTGAACGTGTTGGCCAATGTGATGTTTGGCCTCCGACCCACTACCCCGTTTGCGTCGGCGGCAGGGGGTGGCAATCGCTCCTCCTCAACTGAGTTGCGAGCTGAGTTGCGAGGCGCTGCCCAACAGGCGCGGGAACGCGCTTACGAGGTGTTGCGGTTGGTGGGCCTGGAAGACTACACCCATCGTTATCCCCACGAGCTTTCGGGCGGGCAGCAGCAGCGGGTGGCTTTGGCGCGGGCTTTGGCCCCCAGGCCTAGCTTGATCCTGTTGGATGAGCCGCTGAGCAATTTGGATGTGCAGGTGCGCTACTACCTGCGGGAAGAAATCCGCAAAATCCTCAAGCAAACCCAGACCTCGGCCATTTTTGTCACCCACGACCAAGAGGAGGCTCTCTGCCTCTCCGACTGGGTGGCGGTGATGCGGGAAGGCCGTATTGAGCAATGGGGATCCCCGGAGGAGGTTTACCGGGAGCCGGCTACTCGCTTCGTGGCAGAGTTTATTACCCAGGCCAACTTTCTGCGCTGTGAGCGGCGGGAGTTTGGTTGGCAGGCTGAAGAGCTGCTGCACATCCCATTCCAGGCTTTGAGGGATCAGCCCGACCCCAGCTTGCGCTGCGCAGAGTTGATGGTTCGCCAGGAGGAGTTGCATTTGCACCCTGATCCTCAGGGAGGCATTGTCATTCGGGATCGACAGTTTTTGGGGCGAGAGTACCGCTATTCCCTGATCACAGCAGCCGGCAAAGAATTGCACGCCCTAGCCCGGGAAGCCCTGCCTGTGGGCGCGCGGGTTCACATTGCTGTTGGGCAAGGTCGGCTGTTCCCCCTCGCTGAGGGGTCCTCCGTGGCTGAAAAAGAGCCAAATCGCGCAAAAAGTAAAAGTGTTGCCTGAGTCGGGGTTCTTTTGCACACCTTTAGCAACCCATCTTCCCCGCGACACGAAAGCCTTCGCCCCAGATAGGGCTTAGACTGGCAAGACGGTGGTCCAGGCTGGTAGCTCCCTCTGGAGGGACAAACTGGGTAGGCTGTTGGTGGAGGATTCAGTGCCAAGCTATGCAGGGATCCCGCATCGTGGCAGGCCCATCGGAGAACCGGATCGCCTTGGCGGAGTTCCGGGTGGGCGTGGATGCGGTCATTTTCTCCATCGACACTGAGCAGAATCGCCTCCTGGTGCTGCTGGTGCGGCGGCGGGAGGATCCCTTCCGCGGTTGCTGGGCTCTGCCGGGAACGCTGGTGCGGCGCTCAGAATCCCTAGAAGCAGCGGCCTACCGCATCTTGGCGGAGAAAATTCGTGTTAAAAACCTCTATCTGGAGCAGCTCTACACCTTTGGGGGGCCGGAACGGGATCCCCGCGAGGCCGAGGATGGCTATGGAGTGCGCTACCTGTCGGTCAGCTACTTTGCCCTGGTGCGGTTCCAGGATGCTGAATTGCTGGCAGACGGAGTGGAGGGCATTGCCTGGTATCCCGCCGACCAGATTCCCCCTTTGGCCTTTGACCACGAAGAGATTTGCCGCTATGCCCGCCGTCGCCTCTGCGCCAAGTTGGAGTACAGTCCGATTGCCTTTGACATTTTGCCCGCCACCTTCACGCTAGGGGAGGTCTATCAGCTCTACGGCACCGTTTTGGGCGAGGGGTTCTCCGACTACTCCAATTTTCGCGCCCGCCTACTGAAACTGGGTATCTTGCAAGATACCGGCCAGAAAAGTTCCCAAGGAACAGGCAGACCGGCAACCCTCTACCGTTTTGATGCGGCTGCTTTCGAGAAAATCCGTCATAAGCCGATGGTGTTTGTCTGAAGGCCGTCTGAGGGATCCCGGCTCGCCAAGGCCAAGCTGGCCAGATCGGTTGGTATAGATTGGCTTTTATTCAAAGGGAGTTCCATACATGACCACCTAGACAAAGGTTTATGCCTTGATCATGGTCATTTCAAGTTAGGCTGAGACACTTCCCAACTACTCCGCGTCGCTTCCACAACTATCCTCAACCCCTCTTCCAATGGAACAGTTTCATTCCTAGTTAAAATGACTACAGTCGTTTCAGGTTAGGGTGAGACGCCTAGGCTACTGAGAAAAGCTTTCTAGCCCTTTGCATTATTGCTCCGCAACGCTGACGCGACCAAGGTTTTAGGTGTGGGTGCAGTGTCCTAGTTTGAATCAAAGTGACCATATAGGATAGGAGCAGCCTGGTCATGACGCACTCAACTATCCCGGGAACCTTGCCAAGACAAATCTTTTGATGGATGCCGTAGAAGCCTGCTTCAGCACGGCTCAGATGCTTTCGGTGCCGTCCCCAAACTGCCTAGCGCTGCGGTTGGCTGAGCGAAGGTCTCAGGCCGGGATCCCAAGGGACAGTTCCTTTGGCGAACGCTCCGTGTAGTAGCAATGGAACAGGCTGAGGTCACCAGCAGCCTGGGGGCTGTGCTAAGATCAGAGACCGTGACAGGTGTTGTTTCAGGAGTTATCCAGGCATGTCTGCAGCAATAGATATCGCTGATGCCACCTTTGAGGCAGAGGTGCTGCGCAGCGATATTCCAGTTCTGGTTGATTTTTGGGCACCTTGGTGTGGCCCCTGTCGGATGGTGGCTCCTGTGGTTCAGGAGATAGCTGAGCAGTATGTCGGCAAAGTTAAGGTTGTAAAAATCAACACCGACGAGAACCCTCAAACTGCCAGCCAGTACGGCATTCGCAGCATTCCCACCCTGATGTTGTTCAAGGGCGGCCAGAAGGTGGATGTGGTGGTCGGCGCTGTACCCAAGGCAACTCTGACCACGATCCTGGAAAAGCACTTCGACACACCTGCCGAAGCCTGAGGGCTATGCCTTGGGTGTTTCAGAATGTAACTTTTGGGTTCTGGATTAGAACCCAGCTGCCATTTTGTGCTGAGAACTGATTAAAGTAATTCCAGAGAACTTTAGGATCCCAGCTTGACCGATTCCGTTTCTTCCCTTCTGCAAGAAGTTTTTTCCAACGCTGAGACCCGCCTAAAGCAGTTGGAGCATCACCCCAACCGGACGGCCTGGCTGCGTATTTTGCAGTCGCTGCAGCGCATGGGATCCCTAGAGCTGAGCCGTTTGGATGCCAAGATCTTGGCGGCCACTCTTGAGGATCTGGAGCAGGGGTTTGCCGCCTTCCAAAACTACGCTCATCAACGCAAGATCACCGTTTTCGGGTCGGCACGACTGGGGCCAGAAAGTCCCGAATATCGCCAGGCCCAGTTGTTCGCCTACTGCATCAGTCAACGGGGATTCATGGTCATGACGGGGGGCGGCGGCGGCATTATGGAAGCCGGCAACCGAGGGGCAGGGCTGGAAAACTCTTTTGGGCTCAATATCCAGCTTCCCTTTGAGCAAATGGCCAATCCCGTTATTGCTGCCAGCGATCGGGTCATCAACTTCAAGTATTTCTTTTCGCGCAAGCTCTTTTTTGTTAAAGAAACCGACGCGCTGGTGCTTTTTCCCGGCGGTTTCGGCACTCAGGATGAAGCCTTTGAATGCCTAACCCTGATGCAAACCGGCAAAACCAAGCTCATGCCCTTGGTGCTGGTGGACAGAACAGGTGGCTGCTACTGGAAAGAATGGGACGAATACGTGCGGGAGCACCTGCTTGGTCGCGGCTTGATTAGCCCAGAAGATCTCTTCCTCTACACCCTAACCGACGATGTGGGAGATGCCTGTCAGCAGATTGTCGATTTTTATCGCGTCTTTCACAGCAATCGCTACGTGCGAGAGCTCCTGGTTTTGCGCTTGAACACCAAACTTTCACCGGAAGCCCTAGAGATTTTAAACGAAGAGTTTGCCGACATTCTCGATTCGGGCCGGATCGAGCAAACTGGGGCCTTGCCGGAGGAAGCCGAGGAAGATATTGCCCATCTGCCACGGCTGGTGATGCACTTCAACCAGCGCAACTTCGGACGGCTATGGCAAATGGTGCGCCGGATCAACAAGCTTCACCCGGAACAGCCGGATCCCTTGCAAATGCGCCCTGAACAAAAGTAGATGTATCGGCACCCTCAGAAAAATCTAAAGAACCAGCAGCTAACCGTGTTTATTCTTTGTTTATTAGCTATTTATTAGCTAGCACTCCCAATGGGCCGGTTGTTTGTCAAAATCTGCGGCATCACCCGTCAGGATCAGGCGGAGGCCATCGCCGCGCTGGGGGTGAGTGCCCTTGGGTTCATCGCGGTGCCCAATACCCCCCGCTATTTGCCCCTCTCGGAAATGGCCCGTTGGGTGGGATCCCTGCCCGGCCCTGTGGAAAAGGTGGGGGTCTTCCTGGATCAGGATCCCCGCGCCATCGCCGCCTGGGTGGAAACGGTGGGCCTCACGGCTGTCCAGTTGCATGGCCAAGAATCCCCGCAAGATTGTCAGCAATTGGGGGAATGGCTTCCCGGAATCCGCCGCATCAAGGCCCTGCGCGTCCGCCAGCCGCAAGATCTGGAAGTGGCCAATCTCTACCGAGACTGTGTGGAGATGCTGCTTTTGGATGCCTATCACCCCCAACAGGCGGGGGGAACGGGGCGAACCCTGAATTGGCCAGAACTTGCTCGCCTTTCGCGTGAGCGGGCTCTGCCCTTGCCTTGGCTACTGGCTGGTGGGCTGAACCCGGACAATGTTCTGCAGGCGCTCAGCCACCTGCAGCCAAGCGGCATCGACCTCTCCAGTGGTGTGGAACGTCGGCCAGGCGATAAAGACATCGACAAAGTCCGGCACCTGCTGCAGCAGCTTGGCTCCCAAGGGTGGGAGATTGCTCCTACTCTGCCGCCGATAACGCCAAGCGCAACGGGATGATCATTTGGC
Organism: Thermostichus sp. MS-CIW-23; assembly: GCF_054059455.1. Taxonomy (NCBI): domain Bacteria; kingdom Bacillati; phylum Cyanobacteriota; class Cyanophyceae; order Thermostichales; family Thermostichaceae; genus Thermostichus; species Thermostichus sp. MS-CIW-23. The sequence goes on from NZ_JBSSCC010000015.1 coordinate 45,472, forward strand.
TGGGTTCCTACTGCAGCGACTGAATATCCAACCCCGGCTCGAACATCAGCTCTTTCACTTCCCCAAATCGGCCCATCACTCCAAGCTCCCGGTCGTTAAAGGTCACCAACACACCGCCCGCATTGCCGGTACGCAACACGATTGACTGCTCCGCTTCCCAATTCAACTCGGCCCCTGGCTGTAAGGTGGCCTCAAAAACCGTTTGCCCATCGGCGATGACCCGCAACCAGGAAGGGCGCTCCACAACGCGAATATCCAGACGCACCGGCTTGCGCCCCGCCCCCCCTGAGTGAGCTTCCAAGACCTCGGGGAAGACGCCCTGAATGCGCGTCCATTGGTCGAGGGTGGGAAACAGTTGGCGGGCCGTGGGCTGAGCTGCCGACAGAGTGGGATCCGGGGAGTTGGCAGCAGGCGGTTGCTGGCCGGATCCCTCCCGACTGACCGTTGACAGGCTCACCAGCCAACGCCCAAAGGGATTGCCTGTGCCTTCCAAAAGAGCCGACAATCCCCCCACCGTCAGCACAATCAGCACCACATAAGCAGCCCAAAGGTGGAGAGGGCGCAGGGCAAAGGCAGGTTGCTGGCCGACAACAGCAAGAGGAGCTGGCGCGCGGGGGGTTTTGGCCGATAAAAGCGGAGAGGCACGCCGAGAGAGGGTTTCGCCATCCAACCCCAAATAGTCGGCATAGCGCTTGAGAAACCCTTGCACATACACCGGCTCCGGTAACCGGCTCAAGTCAGCTTCCTCCAGCGCCTGCAGATATTGGCAGCGAATGAAGGTATCGTTAGCTACTTCTGTCAACGTCAGTCCCCGTGCCTCCCGTGTTTGCCGCAACAGGGATCCCAGGGCTTCTAAAGAGTGTGCTGGCTCTTGCATCATTTGGCCACCTGCGGAAGAAAGGAGGCTACTGTGAGAGTTTGCACTCAGTTAGAGGCTCTGACGAGCTAATCGCGTGAGCGGGCCGGAGGCCTTAGAGGGCGCTTCCCGAGCGAGGATGAGCTGCTGTGCCCGGTGAGAGGGGCCAGCAAAGCTTGGAGCTCATGGGGATCCAACTGGCGGAACTGGCCTGCTTTCAGGTTGCCCAAGCCCAGTGGGCCAATGGCTTCCCGATGTAAGCTGAGCACCGGATGCCCAAGACGCTCCGCCACCCGCCGAATTTGCCGGTTGCGTCCCTCAAACAACACCACCCTCAGCCAGGAGCAATTGGGATGCTCCCTTTGCCGGAAATCCGGGGCAGGACAAAACTCCACCTCCGCCGGCAGAGTGGTGTACCCCTCTAAGTCTACTCCGTCTCGCCAATGTTGCAGAGTGGCCTGACTCGGATGCCCTTGTACCTGTACCCGGTAGGTTTTGGGCAGATGATAGCGCGGATGGGTCAGCTTCAAGGTCAAGTCGCCATCATTGGTGAGCAGCAAAGCGCCACTGCTGTCCGCATCCAGCCGGCCCACCGGGTAGAGGCGGGTTTGCCGTTTCCAAGATGGGGGGAGCAGATCCAGCACCGTCTTGCGTCCCCAAGGATCTGCACAGGTTGACAAAACCCCCACTGGCTTGTGCAGGAGCAAAACATAGCGCGCCGGATCCTTGGCCAAAGGGATCACTTGCCCATTCACCTCGATGCAATCCCGCTCTGGGTCGGCTTTGGAGCCCAGCTCAGTGACCACCTTCCCATTGACCCGAACGCGCCCGGCCAGGATCCAGGCTTCCACCTGGCGACGCGAGGCCAATCCCTGCTGAGCCAAGAGCTTCTGTAGCCGTTGGGGTTCTGCCATGGGGATTTGAACAGCAAAAGCAGCAACCGAAGCTGGGGGTGCTAGGCGGCAGAGCCTGGGGCCTCCGGCCCGCTTACGTGAACGGGGTTGGAGAGCCGGTCGGACACACCAGCAGAATTGGAGGGCAACAGCAGCATCTCCGACTGAGACTCTGAGTTTCCTCCTAGAGAATAGCTGAGGCCACAGTCGAACTCTTCTGCCAGCCGACAGACTTCCTTGAGATCTCCCACCGACCAAATGCTCCAACTGCTGCGAATTTGGTTATCCACCCACACTTCCACGCGATTGCCTTCGATGTGCATGATGCGCTTGGGCTTGGCTTCTGAAGGGCAACCTGCAGGCTCGGCCAAGGCCTCCGGCCCGCTCACGCGAAGGGAAGATTTTTGCCTCAAGGCCCCCAGAGCCGCCATGAGCTGCGGCAGAGCCAGCAAAAGGTGCTGAGTGGCCTGTTGGGGTTGCCCTTTCAAGCAGGAAACCAAAGCTTCGGCAACACTCTGGTTTAGGGCCTGCAGAGCTTGGAGTGGAGTAGCACCCCCTAGAGAGGGATCCGGTTGCAGTGGGCTTTGAACATCCATGAAAAGGCAGGAAAGGCATGGACAGCAACCTTACAGCCCTTTCGCAGGTTGACCACAACAACGCCGCTGCCCTTTGGAGCAGAGCGCTCTGGTTTGCGCAAGTGTGCCGCAGACATGGAGTCCTGTACGGATAGACGATCGGGGGAAGGGCTGTATAGCTCCCTTAAGCCTAACAAATCCAAAAACTTCAGGGCCCGCTTACGCGACACGAACGGTAAAAAATCTTTCTTTCATGTTGTCCGCATTGCTGCAAAGCAAAGGCCTCTCTATCTGGTCTGCTTAGCCATCGGTGCAATTATTCACCGCCCGATGGGTTTTCTTCGCCCTCGGCGGTGTTCTCTAGCGGTTCCTCAACCCCAGTCTGGGCCTTGGCCTCAAAGGTCGGTCTCAGTTGGTTGAGCAGGGCCAAAACGCGGGATCCCCGCTCCAAAGAGCGATCCTGCAAAAACACCACCGTTGGCACCCGTCGCAGGCTGAGGCGCTGGCCGATTTCCCGCCGCACAAAGGGTGTGGCCGCCGCTAACCCTTCCATGGCCCGGTGTTGAGCTGTCTCATCCCCATAAATGCTGACGAAGATGCGAGCATTTTGCAGGTCATTGGAAACCTCGACATCCACAATGCTGACCATCCCTGCCCCGACCCGGTCATCTTTGATCTCCGAGAGCAGGATTTGGCTGACCTCTCGTTTGATCAGTTCTGCTACCCGTGCCACTCGTCGCGCTGTCGCCATTTTTGGATACCTAGGCTAACATCATCCGCAAGCCTGCTCTGGCTGGTGTGGAGCTCAGCCCTTGCCGGCTCGATCCCAAGAACAGTAGCCAATGCTACGAGCATCTCTTCCTTCCACCTTTATCCTGAGTCCATGTCCATCTTGCCTTGAGTATGAATACCTAAAGCCATCGATGGATGGATGGAGACGTGATGATCAAGACGCCAGAGGCGCTGCGGCGCTCCATTGAGCAGTTCATGCTGAATGTGACGGAGCCGCTTGACCCGTTGCTCTCGCTGAAGCTGACTCAGCTGGTGGTGATGTTGGGGGATACAGCTTACGCGATGGGATACAGCGATGGCCAGCAAAAGCCAGAGGAGCGCTGCCGCTATTGTCCCAGTCGGGTGTTCGACAGTCTAGAGCTTTGATAGGGTTCTTCAAGGTTCTTTAGAATGTAGCTTCTGGCCGCCCCGGCTCCCAGCCTTGGGGGGGGTGAGTTGAAAGAGGCGGTGGAAACCAGCCAAGATGGGATCCCATTGCTTGGCAGCCTATGACTTCCCCCGTTTTGCTTTGGCATCGTCGCGATCTGCGGTTAGGGGACAACACAGCTCTTCATGAGGCAGCCCAGCGCAGCTCTCAGGTGGTGCCTGTCTTCATTTTCGACCCGCAGATGCTGAGACGGTCGGACATGGCCCCAGCTAGGGTGGCCTTTTTGCTTCAGGCTCTGCAAGAGCTCCAAGAGCGCTACGCCCAGATGGGGATCCCACTGATCTGGCGGCTGGGGGATCCCTCGGTGGAGTTGCGGTGCTTGGCCACAGACCTGGGAGCCAGGGCCGTGTTTTGGAATGCCGATGGGGAGCCGTTCGCCCTACAGCAAGAGAGTCGAGTGCAGGCCAGTTTGGCCGCAGCCGGGATCCAGTCCTTCTCCTACCAAGATATGCTGCTGCACGGGCCGGGGGAAGTGTTGACCCAGGCGGGGGAGCCCTATTCGGTCTTCACTCCCTTCTGGCGCAGGTGGGCGAGCTTGCCCAAGCGGGATCCCTACCCAACCCCCGAGGGTCTGCAGCCGGTATCGGGACTAAAAGCGCAGCCTCTACCGACTTTGGCAGATTTGGGCTTTGTCTGCGACCAGCGGATCCCAGCAGCGGGGGAAGCAGCGGCTCAAGCCCTTTTGGAAGACTTTTGTCAGGGTTTGCGCATTTTGGACTACGAGCGAGCCCGCAACTTCCCGGCTGAGCCGGGCACTTCTCTACTGAGCCCCCACTTGTGCTGGGGAACGATCGGCATTCGCCAGGTGTGGCAAGCCACGCGGGAGGTGGAAGCCGAGGTGCGCAGCCAAGAGGCCGAAAGCAGCTTGCAAACTTGGCGGCAGGAGCTGTGCTGGCGAGAGTTTTACAAGCATGTCTTGGCCCACTGGCCCCACGTGGAAACCGGAGCCTATCGACGAGCCTTCGACGCCCTGGAGTGGGACAATCGGCAGGACTGGTTTCAGGCCTGGTGCACCGGTCAGACGGGCTACCCCATCGTGGATGCGGCCATGCGCCAACTGAACGAAACTGGCTGGATGCACAACCGCTGCCGCATGATTGTGGCCAGCTTCCTGACCAAGGATCTGCTTATCGATTGGCGCTGGGGGGAACGCTACTTTATGCAAAAGCTAGTGGATGGGGATCTGGCGGCCAATAACGGCGGTTGGCAGTGGAGCGCCAGTGTGGGCACGGATCCCAAGCCCCTGCGCATCTTCAACCCGGCCACGCAAGCAGCCCGCTATGACCCGGAAGGAGAGTACATCCGCCGCTATCTGCCGGAGCTGGCACGGCTGGATACGCCGGCTCTGCTGTGGGTGGGAGATGACCCCAAGGGAGCCTGGGCTTTGCGGGAACGGCGAAGTTGTGGCTATCCGGATCCCATTGTGGATCACAAGGTGCAGCAGCAGGCGTTCAAACGGCGCTACCAGGCGGTGCAGCAGGCCTACTCTAGGTCTGTTCGAGACGGTCTCCCCCCTCCTTCCTAGTCCTCTGTGCCGCTGCCCCCTCTCTCGACGACGGCAGACAAAAGGCAAGACAGGTGCCATTTGAAATGACCACAAAGCAGGTCTGTGTAGTTGTAGTCAATTCAGTTGACAATGAGACGGTGTTAAAGGCAAGATGACGTGGGGGTAGACCTCAGGAGGAAGCTTCATGACCTATAGCTTAGACCTGAGAGAGAGAGTCGTAGGGTATGTCCAGGAAGGGGGCAGCCCCACTGCAGCTGCACAGATGTACAAAGTCAGTCGTGCAACGGTTTATCGCTGGCTGAACCGAGAAGACCTGAGGCCGACAAAAGTCAAGACTCGGAAGCGAAAGATAGACTTGGTCGCTCTGCAGCAAGACGTAGAACAGTACCCAGAAGCTCGACTGAAGGATAGAGCCCAGAGGTTTGGCGTCCATCCCAGCGCTATTTACTATGCTCTTAGGAAGATGAAAACAACGCGAAAAAAAAGAGTTAAGGCACCGAGAGCGGGATTGGCAAGAGAGAATCCAAGAGAGAATCAACGACTCTAGGGTCTTGAGGGAGTTGGTTCAGAAGTATGGAAGTGAGAGTTTAGCTTACAATGGGCTCTGCACCGCTGACGCGAATGATGAGAGAATGACGAGACAGGGTTTGGGGAGATACGCACCTGTTTTATGCTTGGCCAAAGAGAGGGGAGAAAGTTTATGGGAAGAGAGAGAGCTGAGTAGCCGGTAGGAGGAAGGAGAGAGGGGGTTTGATAGCCCCGACGCTTTTTCAAGTAGCTCGAATGCGGAAGAATTTGAGGGACACTAAATGCCGAGTTTGGAGAGGACATCTGTATTGACTCTAGGCAATGGGCCGATTCAAAGGCCTAGGGCCTGCTCGGCGAACGGAAGGGAAGGATAAAGGATTTGATGAAAGCGGCAGGGCAGGAGGTGGTTTTTTGCTGAGGCCCTCGCCAGACTTGAATGAGATTGAGGGTGACTTTAGTGCTCTCAAGAGGGCAAGGATGCATGCTGATAGAGGAACTTCTGTGGATGAAGTGATAAGGCCTGCGGTCCGCTGTTGCAGACGGAACTGTTGTACTGGCTAGCGTCTCATTGTTATTTGGATTGACTATGGCGGCTATTCCAGCAGCAGCGAGAGGAGGGCTAGGGATCTTCAGGGCAGTTGCAGCACCTGAACGGGCGAACCAGCAGGGATCTGGGTTGTCCCTACTGGCAGCACAGCCAAGGCATTACAGCCGGCCAGACTGATGAGATTGCCGGAATTGAGGTTGGCGGCGGGCTGAAATTGGATCCCTTCGGGCTTGACCTGCAGCCGTCCCCAGAGGTAGTGTTCCCGCTGACCGTCGGCATGCAGATCCACCGGGCTGAAGGCGGAGAGGATCTGCCAGTAGGGGGGCAGGGATCCGCCCATTTTTCGCAGGGCCGGGTGCAAAAAGCGCCAGAAGGTCACCAGGGCAGAGGCAGGGTTGCCCGGCAGGCCAAAGTAGAGCTTGGGGGGGCCGTGGGGATTGGGAAAACGAGCCACCGTCAGGGGTTTGCCCGGCTTGATGGCCACGCTGCGGATGAAAATCTCGCCTCCCAACTCCTCCAGCACCTTTTCCACCAGGTCAAAATCCCCCACCGATACCCCTCCGGAAGAGATCACCCCATCGGCGGAGGCCAGGGCCTGCTGGACGACCTGCCGCAACACCTGGAGCCGATCCGGCACGATGCCCAACTGGATCGGGATCCCACCCGCTGCCTTGACCAGAGCCGCCAGGCCGTACTGGTTGGAATCCACGACCTGCCCCGGCCCCGGCACCTGCTGGATGGGCACTAGCTCATCCCCTGTCGAGAACAGGGCTACCCGGGGCTGACGAAACACCGGCACCATCGCCTGTCGGATGGCGGCCAAAACGGCTAGCTCCGCTCCGCCCAAAGCCTGCCCTGCCGGCAGGAGGGGATCCCCCTGGCGGGCAAAGTCTCCCTGAGGCCGGACAAATTGGCCCCGCTGCGGACGCTGCAAGAGGCGAACGGTTCCTGGCGAAGGTTGCTGCGTGTATTCCTGCATCACCACGGTGTCCGCACCGCTGGGCAAGAGGGAGCCGGTGTAGAGACGCACCGCTTGTCCAGGCTGGAGCTCTCGGGTGGGTGCCTTTCCGGCGGGGAGAGTCTCAATCACCTGCAGCTCACAAGGGATCCCCGCTTGCACATCTTCATGGCGCACGGCATAGCCATCCATACTGGAGGTGGGATGGGCCGGAAAATCCTGGGGGCTATACACAGTTTGGCTGAGAACGCGGCCTTGGGCGGATCCCAGCTCCACCCACTCTGGGCCCAGCGGCTGAGCCGCCTGCAAAATCAGGGCTTCTGCTTCCGCCACCGGCAGCATCACGGCTTTTAAACCCCCTTCTCCAACACCTTTCTTCAGCATCCAGAAGTCGGTTCCGCCAAGGCCATTAAATTACAACTTAAACTGCGAACAGCAGCCATGAATTCCGACCTTGGCATGAGAGGTGTATGACCAGGATCCCACCAAGCCCCAGAGCTGGCAAGAAGTCGCAGCAAGTTGCCCATTGGGAGCTGCAGCTCTTTCGAATTCGGGATCCCGGTCTTGCTGGGGAGATGGGGATCCCGGCAGCGTTGCAACCGGCCATAGGCTATCTGGCTGCTGTGACTGCGGAAGCTGGATACTGGTCGCGTAGCGGGCGTAGCCTTAGGACGACTGAGCCACCGGATAGCTCGAGTGCAGCAAGCGAGGTGTCTATGTTAAATGCCGCCGTCATCCTCACGATCTTCCTTGGCTTCTGGGGAGTCGTGGTTAAGCGCAACCTCATTATGAAGATCCTGTCTATGGATGTCATGAGCACCGGGGTCATCGCCTTCTTCGTGATCTGGGCAGCCCGGAGCGGTGTGTTCACCCCCATCTACAAACCCTGGCGCGAGCTGGACTATGCCGACCCGGTGCCTCAGGGGATCATCCTCACGGCCATCGTCATCGGCCTATCGGTACAAGCCTTGATGTTGGTGGGGGTGATGAAGCTCTCCCGCAATCATCCCACCCTCGAAGTCGAGAGCATCGAACAGGCACTCGCGTCAGGGGCGCAGAGCACTTCTACCGATGACTGAGCTGACGCTGGTGTGGGTGGCATTGCCCTTTCTGCTGGCCTTCACAACCTACTTGATGCCGGCCCTGACCCGTCCCAGCTTGGTGGGGATGGCCGCGCTGACGGTGGCCTATGCGGTGCAACAGGGGGGCTTGCCCGGCACAACCGCTGCGCCCTTGGAGCTGCAGCTTTTGGATCACTTCGGGGTGACGCTGCGGATCGATGCCAATGGAGCAGCGATGCTCTTGGCCCACGGCCTGGTCACGCTAGGAGTGGCCCTGTATTTGGATAGACGCTTTGCGGGCAGCCGCTTTCTGGCCATGCAGTTGCTGATCGTCCACGGTAGCGCCAATGCTGTCGTCATCAGTGCCGACCTGATCAGCGTCTACGTTTCCCTGGAGGTGCTCAGCATCGGCGTGTTTTTGCTGCTGACCTACGGGCGGCGGGCTGAGGGCCAACCCACAGTGGAAGAAAATGCTCCGCACCGCGATCGCCAGCTCTGGGTGGGGCTGCGCTACCTTTTCATGAGCAATGTGGCCATGCTCTTCTACCTGATGGGCGCAATCCTGGTCTATGTGCGCACGGGATCCCTGGCGATGAGCAGTTTGGCTATGGCCGACCCCACGGCCTTGGCGCTGATTGCTGTGGGTCTTTTGGCCAAGGGGGCGATCTTCGTTGCCGGCCTGTGGCTGCCCCTCACCTACGTTACCGCGGATCCCGTTGTTGCGGCGGTGCTCAGCGGTTTTACGACCAAAGCAGGAGCCATGGCTTTGGTGCGCTGCAGCGAGGCTTCGCCGGTCTTGGCCCAGGGGTTGCCCTACTTGAGCGCTGGTTCAGCCGTTTTCGGGATCCTACTGGCCTTGATGGCGAGCACGCCCCAGCACCTTCTCGCCTGGAGCTCGGTATCGCAGATGGGATTTGTGATTGCTGCCCCTCAATGGGCAGGTTTGTACGGTCTTGCCCATGGGTTGGCAAAGCCCTTGCTGTTTGTTGGAACAAGCGTGACCCATCCCTGGCGTTGGCCGATGCTGCTCTTGGGGACGGCTTCCCTGGCAGGGGTACCCGGCAGTTTGGGGTATGCGGCCAAGGCCCTCAGCTTGTCTGCTCTGGATCCCTGGCACGAGTGGCTGCTGGTGGGGGTTACCGTCGGCACCACTTGTTTAGGCGTGCGAGTGCTGCGGGCACCTGTTTCTCCAATGAAGGGGGCAACCACCTCTGCAACTCCTTGGCAAGATAAAGTGGCACTGGTGCTTTGGGGTGGGGGCTTGCTCTGGGGCTGGCTACCGGCGGCCTATGGCGCTGACAATCTTCTCAAGGCGCTCCTCAGTTTGGGCGTTGGGATCCCCCTAGGCTGGTTTTGGGAGCGGATCCCTTTGAAGGGAGGGTCGGTGAACGAAGGGCTGGAAGCAGTGGTGGGCGGCTTGAGCATAGTGTTGGTGCTGGTTTGGGCTCTGTTAGCTGTGGGGAACTATGGGACGCTACCCTGAGTTGGGTCTATTGGAGATCGGCCTGCGCCTCTTGATTTGGTTTCTGCTGACGGGCAATCTGAGCTGGGACAATGTGGCCATCGGGGTGGCGGCAACGTTGCTGCTGCCGCGCCAGGCTTCCGCACCGGTGCAATGGCGGGATTGGGGGCGAGTGCTCCAGGAAATTCTTCTCGCTATCCCAAGAGCCTACTGGGAAGCCTTCGAGATGATCCTCAAGCCCCACACTGTTGAGGAAGTTGTATACAAACAAACCCTGCCCAACCGTTCAGCAGGGCTGGTGTTTCTGGATATCTTTTTAATTACCTTCACGCCCAAAACCATCGTGCTCAATTGCAATGCCCAAGGCACTTATGAAGTCCATGTGCTCAAGCCGCGGGAGGACGTGTGAACCTACTGCTGTTTCTCCTGACCCTAACGCTGTGCTTGCCCCTGTATGCCGCTTGGCTGAAGGAAGATATTTGGCAGACGATGCTCGCCTTTGCCAGCTTGGCCACAAAGACGGCCATCCTGATTTTGGTGGTGTCGGTGGTGCGGGATGATTGGATGATCGGGATTGTGGGGGTTTTGATTTTGTCGGTGGGCAATGCGGCCTTAATGCTCTTGGCTCATGTACTGAAACGGCTGGAAATGCTTTAGAAAGGCCCTGGGGGTAGGTATGGAAGTCTGGGTGGAAGGTCTGAGCTATCTGTTGTTTGGGATTGGTGTGCTGTTTTGGTTGTGGGGAACGGCGCCGCTCCTTGGGGATCGCTCGATTTTATTTAAGCTGCACGGCCTTTCGGTGTCGGACACCCTGGGCTCTATGAGCATCATGCTGGGGCTGCTGTTGCGGATCCCACGGGAATGGCCCCTGTTGGTGTTGGCACTGATCTCCCTGGCTATTTGGAATACCATTCTGGGCTATGTGCTGGCGTTTTGCTCGCAGCGCAAGTCCCTATAGGAGGGCAGGATGGAAGAGACCCTGTTGCTGGTGATGGCGTTACTCCTGCCCCTGACGGCAAGCTTGGTGGTGACTCAGACCAATCCCTACCACGCCTTGGTAATGCGAGGGATCCTGGGGACGATTGCCGCCCTGATCTATGCGCTGTTTGGGGCGGCGGATGTGGCCCTGACCGAGGCACTGGTGGGCACCATGCTTTCTATTACCCTCTACGCCATTGCGGTGCGCTCTTCGCTGAGCATGCGCCTGGGCGTTCTCGAAGGCAGCCCTGTGCTGGAGGCCAGTACCTCAGCAGCACGGCAGTTGTTACAGCAGATGCGCCAAGGGCTACAGCGGTACCACATGCGCTTGGAGTTGACCGCCTATGGGAGTTCAGAGGCGTTGGTGGCTGCTCTTCGCAGCCGAGAGGTACACACCATTGCCCTTGAGCCCGCCGGAGAAGCAGCAGAGTATCGCCTGGTTACACGCGTACCCCGCCTGCAGGCCATTTTGGCGCAGCAAGCTCTGGCCGCTGAGGTGATGGCAACATGAAGTGGGTGTATGGGATAGCGGTGTTGCTGGCAGCCCTACAGCTCATCGTGGGCGAGGCGGGATCCGTTTCCCCCAATCGCGCAGCGGGCGTAGCTTTAGTCGAGGCAGTGGAGATTCTGGCCAGCGAAAGCGGTGTGCCCAACACGGTGACGGGTCTCATTCTGCGCAACCGCCTCTACGATACGGTCTTTGAAGTGGTGGTGTTTTCTACGGCGATTTTGGGCGCCCAATATCTGCTGGCGGATGAGCAGCCGACAGCCAATGTAGCTCAATTTACCGATATTCCCTCGATTGTGTTGGCGCGAGTGGGAGCCACCATTTCGGCTTTGATCGCGGTGGAGCTTGCCATTCGAGGGCACCTGACGCCGGGCGGGGGCTTTGCTGCTGGGGTGGCAGGAGGGACAGCCATTGGCTTGGTGGCGATCACCGCCTCTTCCGCCTGGATGGAGGCCATCTACAAACGGTGGCGGGCTGCGATGTGGGAGAAGCTGTCGGTGGTGGCGTTTATCGGGGTGGCTGTGATGGCTCTGGCCGGCTGGGAATTGCCTAGAGGGGAGTTGGGAGCTCTGTTTAGCGGCGGTTGGATCCCGATTCTTAACATTTTGGTAGCCATCAAAGTGGCGCTGGGATCCTGGGCGGCAGTTTTGATCTTTATTCGCTACCGCGGCTTGTTATGAGGGTCTAAATGGGTTAATGAGAGGTACCCCTGTCCCGGCAAAATCACGGACATTGCGAGTAACCAGGGTAAGTCCGTAAACCAAGGCTGTAGCAGCCAGTTGTTTGTCAATCGCATTTTGAGAGTGAGGTACGCACAGGCTTCCCCATACCTGGGCTTCGGTAATTGTGAAATCAAGAATGTGATCGGCATAGTCATCGACAACCGTTTGCAGCCACCTCTCCAGAAGGTTGGCTTGCAGATGATCGCCGCGATGGCGCATGAGTTCAACGCCTCGGCGGAGTTCGCCCAGCGTGATCACGCTGATGTAGATGCGGGCCTCTTGCTCAATGGCAGTTTGAAGAAATTCTTGAACCCCGGAGTTGGCTTGACTGTGTTTGCGCAGCTCACTGATGACGTTAGTGTCAAGCAAATACGTCATGGGCAGTGTTATCTTGCACCCGCTCAAAGTCTGAATCGTTGCCAACGTTAGGTATCGATCTGAGCACTTCGGCAAAGGACTGTTTCGCAGGCTGGAGTAAGACTTGCTCTAGGATTTTGCGGTGTTCGGCCTCTGCACTAACGCCGTGACGACTAGCCCTTTGTTTGAGAGCTTTGACAATGGCTTCGTCAACATTGCGAACAATTAACGTGGCCATAGAGCGTTTCCTCGATCGGCAGATCCCTGGGCGGCTTTGCTGCGACGATAGCATTGATATCATCTAAAGTTCAAGTTTTCCCGTCTATTGATACTGATGAAGAAGCTGCCCTTTTGCGGGTTGCCCCAGAGAACTCCTGCCTGCCAGGGATCCAAGCTCTGCCTGCTGTGCATAGCCTTTGAAAGCGCAACACTCAAAAAAGAGGGATCCCGATGAGCAACTTGACCTGCAGGTGACCTCTACAATAGAAGGCTGACCCTGCCACCTCTGGGATCCCTATGCCGCGCCGCACCGATATCCACAAAATCTTGCTCATTGGAGCGGGGCCGATCGTCATTGGCCAAGCCTGTGAGTTCGACTACTCGGGCACCCAAGCCTGCAAAGCCCTGCGGGAAGAGGGCTATGAGGTCGTTTTGGTCAACTCTAACCCCGCCACCATCATGACGGATCCCAGTATGGCGGAGCGCACCTACATCGAGCCGGTGACGGTGGACTTTGTGGCCAAAATTATCGAGCGGGAGCGCCCTGATGCTTTGCTGCCCACCATGGGCGGCCAGACGGCCCTCAACGTGGCGGTGCAACTGGCCCAGCAAGGGATCCTGGAGCAGTACGGGGTGGAGTTGATTGGGGCCAAGCGGGAGGCCATTGAAAAAGCCGAAGACCGGGATCTCTTCAAGCAAGCCATGCAGCGGATTGGCTTGGCCGTGCCCCGCTCTGGCCTGGCCCACACCCTGGAAGAAGCCAAGCAGATTGCCCAGGAGATCGGCTATCCCCTCATCATCCGCCCGGCCTATACCCTGGGGGGCACCGGTGGTGGGGTGGCTTACAACCAGGAGGAGTTTGAAGAGATCTGCGCTGCCGGCTTGGAGGCCAGCCCCGTTTCCCAAATCTTGGTGGAAGAATCGGTCATCGGCTGGAAGGAGTTTGAGCTGGAGGTGATGCGGGATCTGGCGGATAACGTGGTGATCATCTGCTCCATAGAAAACATCGACCCGATGGGGGTGCACACCGGCGACTCCATCACCGTGGCCCCAGCCCAAACCCTCACCGACAAGGAATACCAGCGGCTGCGGGACTATGCCATCGCCATCATGCGCGAAATTGGCGTAGAGACCGGGGGATCCAACGTGCAATTTGCCGTCAACCCTGCCAACGGCGAGGTGCGGGTGATCGAGATGAACCCGCGGGTCTCCCGCTCTTCTGCTTTGGCCAGCAAGGCCACCGGCTTTCCCATCGCCAAAATTGCCGCCAAATTGGCAGTGGGCTACACGCTGCCGGAGATCCCCAACGACATCACCCGCAAAACTCCGGCCAGCTTCGAGCCCACCATCGACTATGTGGTCACCAAGATCCCTCGCTTTGCTTTTGAAAAATTCCCCGGCGCAGAGCCGGTTCTCACCACCCAGATGAAATCGGTGGGGGAGGCGATGGCCATTGGCCGCACTTTTCAAGAATCCATCCAGAAGGCCCTGCGCTCTTTGGAAATCGACCGTCCCGGTTTTGGCAGCGATAGGCCGGAGGTTTTCCCCAAGCCGGAGGAAGTGCGGGCCAACCTGCGCACCCCCAACCCCTTCCGCCTGCTCACCATCCGCACCGCTCTGCTCATGGGCTTTTCTGCCCAGGAGATTGCCCAACTCACCCACATCGATCCCTGGTTTATCGACAAGCTACAGGAGTTGGTGGAGGTGGAGCAAGCCCTCAAGGGGCGGGAGCTGGGATCCCTGAGCGCTGACGACTTGAGACACCTCAAGCAAATGGGCTTCAGCGACCGACAAATTGCCCACCTCACTGGATCCACGGAACATCAGGTGCGGGCCCGTCGCAAAAGCCTGGGGGTGATCCCCACCTACAAAACTGTGGATACCTGCGCTGCCGAATTTGAGGCTGCTACCCCCTACCAGTACTCCACCTACGAGAGCGAGTCGGAGATTTTCCCGGCCCGCAAAGAGAAGGTGATGATCTTGGGAGGTGGCCCCAACCGCATCGGCCAGGGGATCGAATTCGACTACTGCTGCTGCCATGCTGCCTTTGCCCTCAGCCGCCTGGGTTACGAGGCGATCATGGTCAACTCCAACCCGGAAACCGTTTCCACCGACTACGACACCGCTGATCGCCTCTATTTTGAGCCGCTCACCCATGAAGAGGTGATGAACTTGGTGGATGCGGAACAGCCGGTCGGCCTGATCGTGCAATTTGGCGGTCAAACTCCCCTCAAGCTGGCGCAGGGGCTGGCAGCAGCCCAGGCTCCCATCTGGGGAACTTCCCCCGACTCCATCGACATTGCTGAGGATCGGGGGCGCTTCGAGCGCATCTTGCGGGAGTTGGATATTCGCCAACCGGCCAACGGCATTGCCCGCAGCGTGGAAGAAAGCTTGGAAATTGCCCGCCGCATCGGCTATCCGGTGGTGGTGCGGCCCAGCTACGTCTTGGGGGGACGAGCCATGGAGATCGTCTATTCCGACCAAGACCTGCAGCGCTACATGCAACTGGCGGTGGCGGTGGATCCGGATCGTCCGGTGCTGGTGGATCAGTTCCTGGAAGAGGCGGTGGAGGTGGATGTGGATGCCATTGCCGACCGCACCGGCGCTGTTACCATCGGCGGCATTCTGGAGCACATCGAGCAGGCCGGGATCCACTCGGGCGATTCGGCCTGTGTATTGCCCAGCCGCACCCTCAGCCCCGAGGTGCTGCGGGTGATCCGCGAGTGGACGGTGAAGTTGGCCCAAGCTCTGAAGGTGGTGGGCCTGATCAACGTGCAATACGCCGTCCAAAAAGGTCAAGTCTATATCCTGGAGGCCAACCCGCGCGCCTCCCGCACCGTCCCCTTTGTCAGCAAGGCCATCGGCCATCCGCTGGCAGACTACGCCGCTCAAGTGATGAGCGGCAAAACTCTGGAAGAGCTGGGCTTTACCCAGGAGGTGATCCCCTCTCACATTGCCGTCAAGGAAGCGGTTTTGCCCTTCCACAAGTTTCCCGGCACCGACACGCTGCTGGGGCCAGAGATGCGCTCCACCGGCGAGGTGATGGGCATTGACACGGACTTTGGCCGCGCTTACGCCAAAGCCCAACTGGCGGCGGGGCAGAATCTGCCTCTCCAGGGGACAGTGTTCATCAGCGTCAGCGACCGGGATAAACAGGCGGTCATCCCGGTAGCCCGCGAGTTTGTGGGGCTGGGCTTTCGCCTGTTGGCCACCGAAGGAACCCAAAAAGTTTTGGCCGAGCACGGGATCCCGGTGGATAAAGTCCTCAAGCTGCACGAGGGGCGGCCCCACGTCATCGACGCCATCAAAAACCATCAGATTCAGCTCATTATCAACACTCCTTCCGGTGTCGAGGCGCAGCAAGATGGCCAAAAGATCCGCCGCACTGCCCTGGCTTACAAGATCCCTCTGGTGACCACCTTGGCAGGGGCCAAAGCCACCGCGGCTGCCATCCGTGCTTTGCAGTCGGGATCCCTGCAGGTGAAGTGCTTGCAGGATTTTTTCTCTGTCTAGGATTCTGGAGGAAAAAAAGCAGGTCCCGGACGGCACCTCTTTCCTAAACCTATCCTTAAGAAACGTCTGCTCAAGCTTGGCTGCCATCAACTGCCAGTGACCGACCTTCGCCGGGAAGCTCTCAAAGACCTCCAAGTTGCAACATATCGGTGCTGATTTGTATCGACAAATCCATTTTTTTCACAGTCCCGTTGCGAAAGTTAGGGATCCCTGTCGGCGTCCCTAAAACTGTCTAGCCTGAAAGAAGGAGACGCTTTTGGCGGTCGGCGCGGGAAGAGTTTTGCCCCGTTCAAGGAAGCCGACAAAGCAAAGAATGGTTTTGTCTCTTTAGGAGTTGGCCTATGAGTACTGTAGTTCGCCGCTCCTCGGCTGCGCGGCAGCTCTGGAGTTGGAATGGCTTTTGTCAATGGATAACCAGCACCGAAAACCGGCTGTACATCGGCTGGTTTGGCGTGTTG
The DNA here is from genome assembly GCF_054059455.1 of Thermostichus sp. MS-CIW-23. Taxonomy (NCBI): domain Bacteria; kingdom Bacillati; phylum Cyanobacteriota; class Cyanophyceae; order Thermostichales; family Thermostichaceae; genus Thermostichus; species Thermostichus sp. MS-CIW-23. Next base: position 61,833 of record NZ_JBSSCC010000015.1, read on the forward strand.
ATGATCCCGACGCTGTTGGCGGCTGCCTTTTGTTTTGTAATCGCTTTTATTGCTGCTCCGCCGGTGGATGTGGATGGGATCCGCGAGCCGGTGATCGGCTCTTTGATAGGGGGGAACAATCTCATCTCGGCGGCGGTGGTGCCCACGTCGGCGGCCATCGGCTTGCACTTTTATCCCATTTGGGAAGCCGCCTCTTTGGATGAATGGCTCTACAACGGCGGCCCCTACCAACTGATCGTGCTCCATTTCCTGATCGGGGTGTGGTGCTACCTGGGCCGGCAGTGGGAGCTGAGCTATCGCTTGGGCATGCGTCCCTGGATTGCGGTGGCGTTTTCCGCTCCGGCGGCGGCGGCTACGGCAGTGCTCTTGGTCTACCCCATCGGCCAGGGCAGTTTCTCGGAAGGCTTGCCCCTGGGGATCGCCGGCACCTTCTACTTCATGCTGGCTTTCCAGGCGGAGCACAATATCCTCATGCACCCTGCTAGCTGGCTGGGGGTGGCCGGCGTCTTTGGCGGCGCTCTGCTGGCCTCCCTGCACGGCTCCCTGGTGATCTCCAGCCTAATCCGCGAGACCTCGGAAGAAGAGTCACAAAATGCCGGCTACCGCTTCGGGCAGGAGGAAGTCACCTACAACTTCCTGGCCGGGCACTACGCGTTCTTGGGGCGGCTGGGGTTCCCCGGCCTGGGCCTGAGAAACAGCCGTTCCGTCCACTTCTGGATGGCGGCCCTGCCCACAGTGGGGATTTGGGCGGCGGCAATAGGTATCGGCATAATGGCCTTTAACTTGAACGGCTTGAACTTCAACCAGTCCATCCTGGACAGCCAGGGCCGCTTCATCCCCACCTACGCCGATCTCCTCAACCGCGCCAATCTGGGGATCCAGGTGATGCACGCCCCCAACGCCCATCATTTTCCCTTGCTGCTGGCGGCTCAACCCTAAGGCAGGCTAGGGGCAGTCCAGCCGGAAAGCGCGGTGAATAGCTTGCAAGGCCGGGATCCCTCGATCCCGGCGCACTACACAGCTCACCTTGATCTCCGAGGTGGCGATCATCTCGATGTTGATTCCCGCTTCGGCCAGAGCTGCAAACAGACGGGCAGCGACGCCGGGATAGGTTTCCATCTCAGCGCCGACAATGCTGACCTTGGCAATGTCGTGATCCGCGTCAACGCCTGCCGCCTGGAGTTCTTCGGCCACCTGCCGGCAGACTGCCTCAGCAGCCATCGCTTGATCCTGAGGCACGGTAAAGGCAATGTCGGTACTGGGGATCCCATTGTGGTAGCCCCGCTGGCTTTGGATGATGGTGTCCACGATGATCCCAGCAGCCGCCAAGCGCCCAAACAAATGGGCGGCAGTTCCCGGACGATCCGGCACTTTGCGAAGGCCCAGCCGCGATTGCTTCAAATCCAAGGCAACACCGCGTACCGGGTGGCTGTCTTGAGGGGCAGCCGGCATCTTTGCCCGATGCAAGTGGGGGATCACCTGGAACGACTCTCCCAGAGCCAAGGCGGCATCCCCGGCCCGCTCCGCAGCCACCACACAGCTCACCTTGATCTCGGACATGGAGATCATCTGCAAATTGATCCCGGCCTCGGCCAGCACCTGGAACATTTGCGCCGCGATCCCAGGTCGGCCCATCATCCCCACCCCGGCAATGCTGACTTTGGCCACCGCCTCATCCACAATCACCGCTGCACACTGCAGCTCTTGGCCAATCCGCCGGGCAACGGCTGCAGCCTCGGTCACCTGCGACCGACTGACCGTAAAGGCAATGTCATTGGTGGGCTGGGGCACGGATCCCTGCGGCAAGGAGTCCGTCCCGCTGGCGTGAGCGGCTGTGAACTGGAGCGACTGCAAAATCAAATCCACATTCACCCCTGCCGCCGCGATCCCCTGAAAGAGTTGGGCGGCAATGCCAGGGCGATCCGGCACCCCCACCAACACCAACTTGGCCTGATCCCGATCCAGCTCCACCGTATCCACCGCCAGGCCCAGCTCGATACTGCTGTCGGCAGCACGAGGACGGGGGGGAGGAGAAAGAATGAGAGTGCCCTCGCATCCCGCCTGCAACGGCTCCAAGCTGGAGCGCACCCGCAGCTTCACACCGTAGTTGCGGGCAATTTCCACCGAGCGGGGATGCAGCACCTGGGCCCCCAAGCTGGCCAGCTCCAACATTTCATCACTGGTGATCTCCGGCAACAGCCTGGCCTCAGGCACCTTACGCGGATCCGTGGTGAAGATCCCCGGCACATCGGTGTAGATCTCACACAGCTCTGCTCCCAAAGCCACTGCCAAGGCCACCGCCGTGGTGTCGGATCCCCCCCGACCCAGGGTGGTGATCTCCAGCTCCGCCAGGCTGGTGATGCCCTGAAACCCGGCCACCACCACCACCTCTTCCCGCTCCAGGTGCTGCCACAGGCGGTCGGTGTGGATGTGCAAAATGCGGGCCCGGCTGTGATCCCGAGTGGTGACAATGCCCACCTGGGCTGCCGTCAGGGAAAGGGCAGGACACCCCAAGCGTTGCAGCGCCAAGGCCACCAGGGCAATGCTCACCTGCTCACCGGTGGAAAGGAGCATATCCCATTCCCGCAACTGGGCCGGTGTGGTCGGGGATCCCTGCAAGATCTGCTCCCCCAGATCCACAAGGCGATCGGTTTCATCCCCCATCGCCGAGACCACCACCACCACCCGATGTCCCCGCTCCACCGTGTGGGCCACCCGTTGGGCCACGGCTTGGATACGCTCGACAGAGCCGACAGAGGTACCGCCGTACTTTTGAACGATTAAGCTGCGTTGCATGAGAGGAGAACGAGGTCAGGGGCGGTTTGGATCCTACCCCGGATCTAGGCCAAGCCCAGCCCATTTTGCAAAAACGGCGGCACCGGCAGCAGGATCAGCACCAGCAGCGTGAGCATCCCCAGCCCCAGCAGATCTCGGGCCTCGTCCAGTTCCGTCACATCGTTGAGGGCCGGCTCGTCGGCACTGGAAATCACAAACAGCAGCAGCGCCCAGAGCAACAACCAGGGCTGCACCGTCAAGGCCAGCAGCAGCACCAACCAGCGGGCTACCCGGCCTACATTCGCTCCCATCTGCTGTCCATACACCGCGTGGACAATGTGCCCCCCATCCAGTTGGCCCACCGGCATGAGGTTAAAGGCAATCACCACCAAGCCCAGCCAGCCGGCAAAGGCCAGCGGGTGCAGATCGATCACCTGCCCCGGCTGCAACTGATCCCCCAGCACCATACGGGCCAGAATTGCCAGCAGCACCGATAGGCGCGGGTCAAGGCGATGAAAACTAATCGGGGTCGGCTGCCCCTCCGGCACCGCGGGAGGATCTGCAGGCGCTGAAAACAACAGCCCCAGCAACAGCATGCCCAAAGCAACAAGACTCCCTGCCAGCGGCCCGGCGACGGCGATATCAAACAACACCTTGCGGTTGGGCACCGGCTCTTTCAACTGGATAAACGCCCCAAAAGTCCCTAGGACAAAAGGCACCGGGATGAAATAGGGCAGCGAGGTTTTGATGTGGTGGCGGCGGGCCACCCAGTAACGAGTCCACTCATGGGATCCCAAAATGGCAAGGATCCCTAGAGCGTAAGGCAACCCTTGCATCAGAGAGGGCAAATGCAGTAGCCGGTCAGGGCTGACCCCAGCCGCTTGGGCCCCAGCACTGAGGGTGGTCCAGAAGGTGAACAGCAATAACCCCAGAGCCAGCAGCGGGAACTCTCGACTGTCCGCCGGGGAGCGCCGCGCCGCCGGGTTGGGCACCAAGGCAAAAAAGGGCTTACCGGCAAACCCCTCCTGCAGCACCACCAAAAAGCGTTTGCCGAAAGTGGTTTCCACGTTTTGCTGCACCCGCTCATAGGCTTCACTGGGATCCGCCCGCAAGTTGCCCCGGCAGATGATCGCCTGGGGGCGGTACTCCACGTTTTGCAAATAAAAGACGTTCCAGGGGAAGCAATGGCTTAGCTTCTCCCGCGGCACTTCGGAGATGGGGGTGTGGGCAAGAGCCAGCGAGACCGGATCTGCGGCGCCGTCTTCCTCCTCTTCCTCTGGCTCAGGTTCCCCAGCCGGCGAGGGATCCGCTTCTGGAGAGGAGTTTTCCACCTCTGGCCGAGGGCCTCCGGTTGAGGGTCGAATACCCCCTCGTCTCACCAAGGTCATGCTGGTAAAGTAGGAGGTGAGAAACAGCAGCAACATCAGCAAGGGAGGCAATTCGTACTGAAACACCTGACGCCCCAGCACCCAAACCAAAGGGGGCAGCATCATCACCAGCCACAGGATCCGCCACGGCACCTTCGAAAGGCGGGCCACACTTTTTTGCAGCAGCAGGTAGGTTGCAGAACCCACCAGCGCCAACAGGATCCAATCTGCCATGAGTTCAAAAAACGGAGGAGAACACCTGATACATTTACGCTGAACACTGCTGAACATCACTGTTCAACTGTGCAGCGATAGCATTCTGTTTGTTTCCAACCAGAATGGCGGTATCCCGCA
>NZ_JBSSCC010000016.1:0-65009 GCF_054059455.1 Thermostichus sp. MS-CIW-23
CGGGATACCGCCATTCTGGTTGGAAACAAACAGAATGCTATCGCTGCATAGTTGAACAGTGATGTTCAGCAGTGTTCAGCGTAAATGTATCAGCTCCGCTAACGCGACCAGGATCCCTCCAAGTGGGATCCAACCGGCAAGCGACCCTGGGCCGGGATCTGTCCCAACAACACCTGCAGCAACGCCTGTAGAGAGACGGGGGTAGTGCCGTAGCAGGCCAAATAGACCGGGATCTGGGGCAGGGCAAAGGCGTCGTAGGGGGATCCCAAGGCCAACCCAATCACCTTTTCCGGCGGAAGGGATCCCAGTAAGTCCGCCAGCAACTCCTTCTGAAGCGGGTAACGAAACAGATCAAGGGATCCCACCAGCACTTGGTCAGCTCTTGACGCCCCTTGCAGGGTTGTTTGCAAATCCTCAGGGGTAGGCTCTGGGCTGATCTTGAGAACCTGAGCACCGGGCCAGACATTTTGGAAAAGATCCCCCAGAAGAGGTACAGGGGTGATAAGCAGCGGGTCAGGGGCCAAGGGAGGTAGGGATCCCCGTACTAGGGTGATGCTGTCTTGGGCGATTTGGCGGGCCAGTGCCCGGTGGTTTTCCAAGCCGGCAGGGGGGAAAGGGGGGCAGGGGGATCCCAATCCGTAGCGCCGCTTCAAGGTCAAAATTCGCTCCACTGACCGATCCAACTGCTCAACCGACAAACGACCGGCACGGAACTCCCGCAGCAGATGGGCATAGGCTTCTTTTTGGATGGCCGGGCTAAAGCCGGGATCTGCCCCAAACACCAGCACATCGGCTCCTGCCCTAAAGGCCAGTTCTGCCGCTTCGGGAATGCCGTAGGTGCGGGCAATGGCCCCCATGGTCAGGGAATCCGTCAGGACAAGACCCTGGAAACCCAGCTTCTGCCGCAGCCAGCCGGACACCACCTCAGGGGCCAGCGTTGCCGGTTGCACGGATCCCAGAGCCGGCATCACCACATGCGCCGTCATCATCGCCTCTGCCCCTGCCCGGATCAAAGCCTGAAACGGGCGCAATTCCGTGGTCTGTAGCGCCTCCAGAGGGCGATCCACCCGCGGCAACCCCAGGTGGGAATCCATATCGGTGTCCCCATGGCCGGGAAAATGTTTGGGCGTACAGAGGATCCCGGCTTGCCGATAGCCGCGCCACAGGGCGAGGCCGTAATCTGTCACCTGTTTCGGGTCTGACCCAAAGGCTCGGATGCCGATGATGGGGTTGTGGGGGTTGCTGTTCACGTCCACAACAGGGGCGAAGTTGAGGTTAAACCCCAAACTTTTCAGCTCCGTTCCCACCGCACGGGCCATAGCTTCCGCCTTTGCCAGGGATCCCGCTGCTGCCACTGCCATGGCGCTGGGGAACACCGTCACCCCCTCGGTAAGGCGCACCACCGGCCCCCCCTCTTGATCAATGGCTATCCACAGGGGGACAAGGGCTTGTGCCTGAGCCGCGGCAATGAGCTGGGCCACCTGAGGCAACGTTTGAATGTTGCCGGCAATCGAATAGAAGATCAGCCCGCCCACGTGGTAGTCCCGGATCATCTCCTCGAGAGCGGAGGAAAACTCAGCTCCCTCAAAATAAACCAGAAACAGCTGCCCCACTTTCTCCTCAAGGCTCCAAGCCCTGGGATCCACTGCGGCAGCGGGACGGGGTCCTTTCGCGTCAGCGGGACGGAGTCCTATCGAGCATGTCAAAGCAGATGTCCTTGGGCGTCGCTGCCAAGAAAGCCGGTCAGGATGAGCGTAAACTACCCGACATCAACCGCTAGGCGGTACGGAGCGGGCTTTTAGTAGCCCTGCAGTTAGCAAGCCAACCACGAGCCTCTGGGGTGGTTTACAGCACCCCCAATCGACCGTTACCAGTGCCTTAAACAACCGTTTCTGATGTCCGCAGTATTATTATAGCATTCCTCCCGACACCGACCCTACGGGTACAGTGCGGGGCTCCTGCAATTTCTAGCTGAAGTGGCTCTTGCAGGTTTAGAGTGGCGATTGACTTGTAGTTGTGGCCATACTGGAGGGATGGCGTAAAGAACTGTAACCTCAGCAGTACACCAGAGTCATCTTGAAGTGCAGTGATGAAGTGCAGTGAAATAGTGCAGTAAAATTGTCTCTAAGGCGTTCTTTGTTCTTTGTGTTGGTTCTAGCTCCCCTTTCTCCTTAAAAAAAGAGGAGTTGTGAGTGAGAGAAAACCTACCCAAACATTACCTATGGTCAAAACAATCTTCAAGACAATCTCCTCTTCCACCCTGGGGTCGATGATGTTGCCTTTCTCCTGCCGCCAGCTTTGGATAACTGCCTTTCCCGCGTTGGCCGGAGTTACGGTGGCTATTGGCGGCCTTGGGGCGGGAGGATCCCTGTGGCAGGCAGGAGCAGCAGGTTTGGCTACGGGGATGACGGGCTATGTGGCTTCTGCTCTATCTGGGAGCGAGGCCAAAGCCAAAATCCAGCTTCTGCAGCACCTCGAAAATCGACAGAAGCAAAACGAAATCACTCCTTCAGACCTACAGCAACTGCAAAGCGAACTGGCCAACCTGCGTGCTGCCCTTGAAGATTGGGCAAAAGTCCAGCAGAAGGGGGTGGCTGCTGCCCAACCTTATGATGAGGCTCGTTCGCAAGCTCAAACTCCTCAGCTTCATTTTGAAACAGAGATCCAGATCCAATCTCAAGAAGAACGACTTCCTCAGTTACGCGCAGAAGAGCAAAGTCTGAAAGCCTCGATTGGAGATTTACAAGCCAAGAAAAAAAGGCCCATTCAGTCCCTCAAAGAGGGCATAGCCAAGGTAGAACAACTCCAATCAAAACAGAATCTCCTGAAGCAGGATACTGCCCGCTTAACCCAGGCTTGTCGGTCAACAGGCTCTAGTAACTCCATTAAACGGTCACCTATGCCCGCGAAAGGATCTTCAGACGTATCTCTTGGCTCGGCCCGCATGACCAAAACTGCCGCCGGCGTCGCATGGGCCGACAAATATGACGAAGTCTTTGCAACCCTCGAGGAGCGAATCGACAACCTGGAAGATAGCGCCAGAGCAATGGCAGAACTGGCATCGATGGAAGGCAACGGTAGCCGATAGGGGCAGACATCCCATCCCAATAGCACCGAAACGGTTCACAGCTCTGGCTCGCCAAAGCCCCGTAGAGGGTGAGCGTGTTCTGAGGGGATCAAGCCCTTGGCCTGCACCAATACCCCAAAGCCCCCCAACCCCATGGGATCCAGCAGCGCGTGAAGAGCGGATCGCCGCCGCAAAACCTGGCCCACATCCACAGCTTCGCCGCCAACCGGGTTCCCCATTTGGCTAAGGGCGGCCAGCCGCTCGGTCAATCCCAGGTTGACCAAAAAGCTGCTTTGCCGGGTGAACCCCAGACATTTTAGCCCCAGAGATTCTCCCACTTGCTCTAGGGTGGTAAAGTCCACATGAGCGGTGAGATCCTGGGATCCCACCCGAACATAGGGATCCGTGTAGCTGCCGTGCTGTCGGTAGGCCAAGAGCGTACCTTGGGCGCGGTGGGGGCTGTAGTAGCTCTGGGCGGTGTGGCCATAATCGATGGTGAGCACGTAGCCTCGCCGCAGCTTACGGGCCAGCAGCTGCAGCCACTCCAAGGCTTTTAGGTTCACCTCGGTTTGGTAGCCCGACGGATAGGTTTCTACAGGGATCCCCAAGCGGGCAAAATACTCCCTCAGCTCAGGAGTGGACAGATCCCCCAGCACTTCCCGGAAGTTGGCTTCTGCAGCCTCGCCGCAATCGACATAGATTTCCCGCAAAGCCCCATCCTGCACCTGCACCCGATGCACCGGAAAAGCATCCACCAGCTCATTGGAGAAGAAACAGCCTGTGACCGACTCATCCGGGATCCCGTCCCAATCCAACCAGCGCACCTTCTCCCCAAAAGGAGCCAATCGCTCCTGTTGGAGCCGCCGCAGGTGGGCAGAACGCTCCAGGATCCCATAGTCCAGTGCCTGCCAAAAAGAGGGCTGTTCGCGTAAGCGGGCCGCAGGCCTTGCAGAGCGCACGTAGGTCAGCCAATCCTGGGCCAAGCGACCGCTGCCCGCCCCCATCTCGATGACCGTGAAGGCAGAGGGGGATCCCAAAATGTGCCAGAACTGGTGGATTTGCTCCGCCAACAGTTGGGCAAAGTCCGCCGCCAGGTGGGGAGAGGTGAGGTAGTCGGGGCCAATCGGGGATCCCTGCTCGTAATAGCCCAACCCTGGCTCGTAGAGAGCCCACTCCATAAACTGGGCAAAGGTCACCGGTCCCTGAGCGCGAATGCGGCTGACAATCAACTCCCGCAACTTCTGCGTGGCCTGAGGTGTCGATAGAGAAAGACTCGGGTCGCGTAGGTGTTGCTCAGGAGCGATCACAGGTGAGGATTCCAGGGATCCAGACTTACTCAACTCAAACTTACTTGTTCAGGGGACGACGCCAATTTTGGCGAAACTGACGGTTCGAGACCAACAACACAGGCCAAAGGGCCGATACCACCCACTTCCCGGAGCCCGAATAGATGCGATCCGCCTTGCGGGCCGAGTACCAAACTCCACCTGCATAGATTGCCAAGAGCAAAAAAGGCCACATCTCAACCCATCCTGTTCAACGCTGCTCACCAGGTCAGGGATCCCCAATCAGTAGGCATCCTGCAGCTCATAGAAGTCAGGCGTGATGTAGTCCTTGCGCAGGGGCCACCCTATCCAGTCTTCCGGCATTAAAATCCGCTTCAGGTTCGGGTGTCCCTCGAAAACAATGCCGTACATGTCGTAGGTTTCCCGTTCCTGCCAATCCGCCGACTTCCAAATCCAGTATACGGAAGGCAGCCGTGGATCCTGGCGAGGCAACTTCACCTGGAGCCGCACCTCCTGAGGGCGATCCGCCCCGTCTGACAGCTTGATCAGGTGGTAAAGGCTGACCAGGGGCTGCCCTGCCCCCAGGTCATATCCGCACTGACACTCCAGGTAGTTAAAGCCGTAGGCATAGAGGGCGGTACACAGGGGCAGAAGAAAGTCCCGCTCCACCTCCAACAGCTCTACCCCCGCTGCGTCTCTCCCCAAATACTGGTGCTCGAAGCCGTTGTCGGCCAGAAACTGGGAAACCGGGCCCCGCTCCAACGTCACCAAGGGTTCCGACTGCTCGCCTGCGGATGGCGGCGCTTGTTTTTCCTGGGCATTTTCCTCTGCCATCTCACACTCCTCCCTGCAAGGCTTTGAGCTGCTGTTCCGCCTGCTTAAAGTCGGCAGTTTGCAAGGCCGGGGGCACCGGCAGGCCGATGGCAGCAGCCAGCTCTGGCGGGGGAGCTTGGCGGGTCTCGCTCTCCAGATACTTGCCGGTGATGATCTCCGGCACAGGCTTGAGGTTGTGCTTAACCGTGTAGTAGCGGTGGGTTTGCTGCAGACGGCCCCGCTCCCGCATGTCCTCGGCGGCGATCTTCTTGCGCAGCTTGACAATGGCATCCATGATCGCTTCTGGACGAGGAGGGCAGCCGGGAATGTACACATCCACCGGGATCAGCTTGTCCACCCCCCGCACTGCCGTGTAGGAATCGGAGCTGAACATGCCACCGCTGATGGTGCAGGCCCCCATGGCGATCACGTACTTCGGCTCAGCCATTTGCTGGTAGAGCTTGACCAACGCCGGCGCCATTTTCATGGTGACCGTACCTGCCGTGATGATCAAATCAGCCGTGCGCGGCGAACAACGAGGCAGCAGGCCAAAGCGGTCGAAGTCGAAGCGGGATCCCAGCATGGCGGCAAACTCGATGAAGCAGCAGGCGGTGCCGTAGAGCAGCGGCCAGAGGCTGGACATCTTAGCCCAGTTGTACAGGTCGTTCACCGTCGTCAGAACGACGTTGTTGGAGAGGTCGGTAGTCACCTGGGGGGCAGCCCCCGGAAACAAGACTTGCGATTTCTCAGACGTCATGACCATTCCAATGCTCCTTTTCTCCAGGCGTACACAAGACCCACCACAAGGATGGCGATGAAAATCAGGGCCTCCACAAAGGCCAACAGCCCCAAGCGGTGAAACGCCACTGCCCAGGGATAGAGGAACACCGTCTCTACATCGAAAATGACGAAGACCAGTGCGAACATGTAGTAGCGAATGTTGAACTGGATCCAGGCTTGCCCAAACGGCTCCATGCCCGACTCGTAAGTGCTGCGCCGCAGGGATCCCCGCCGCTTTGGCGCTAAGAGTGCGGAAGCCCCCAGAGCCAAAATCGGCAGCAGAGAGCAGAGGATCAGGAAAACCAGCAAATACTCGTAGCCGGACAGAACAAACACGACGCCAGACTGCCTCAGGTGCTCAACATTTAGATACGTTTCCAGTATAGAGCCAGTCTGGGGCTCCCCTGCGCCACGGGATCTTCAGTTCTATTGATGATCATGATTGTTGGGAGCGGCGTTTTTCCAGCCAGCCCCACACTCCGCTCACCACCGCCCCGGCCATCAGGATCCCCAAAGCCGGCTGAAACAAAGGCAGCCAGAGCCGCATCCAAAGTTTGTAGCCCAGTGGGATCCCAAGAAAAGCCCCGGTTACGGAAAAGACAAACCAGACAAACCCGGCGAACACCAGAAAGACAACGGCAATCAGGAAGTTATCCAGCCAGCGCTTGAGGTCAGAGGAAACCATAGGGATTGAGGCAGAACAGCTTGAAGTAGACCCAGAGGCAATCTGGGAACCGAACCTTTTGGGCCGCTAATGCCGATATCTCAGCATCTTTCACCCAGACAGACTGCCGGAATAAGTTCAACAGACAGGGTAGCTTACCCCAGCACTTGGTGAAGATCCCACGTGCACCTTTTTGGGTAGAGTAAGCTGTGCCGGCCCGCTGCTGACCCGCTGTGAACACAACCCAAAACCACGGTAGCGCCAGTAGGATTCCCCAGCCAGCCTGCTAACAATAAGTGAGATTTCCCTTCTGCCGCTTGGTCAGCTCAGGTTGAAGATTCTCCCCAAATGGCTGCACCGGTTGTTGACTTGTCAAGATATAGTGGTAAAAATCTGCTTATACACAATATGTAGCGTTAAGCCGATGTCCATCTCCTCTGGCTCTTCTTTTGCAGACCGCTTGCGATGGGTGATTGGCGATGAAGCCGTCTATGCGTTTGGGCGACGGGCCGGAATTAGCGATACGGCCTTGCGCAGCTACCTGAAGGGATCCGTGCCCAGCATTGACAAGGCCGTGAAAATTGCCCAAGTGGGCCAGGTCAACCTCAATTGGCTGATTACAGGGGAGGGATCCCCGCAGTTGCATCCCGACGCGAAAGCAGAGTATGTGTATGTGCCTTTTGTCGATGTAGCCGCCTCTGCCGGAGCGGGGGCGTTGGTGCGGGAAGAATCGATCGAATCGGTGGTTGCTTTTGAGCGAAACTGGCTGCGGACATACTTGAAGGGAAATCCTGCCGAGCTGAGCCTGATTCGGGTGCAGGGGGATAGCATGTCTCCCACGTTGGAGGATGGCGACTGGATCTTTGTGGAACGGCAAGAGGGCGGGGATCTAAGCTGTGAAGGCATTTACGTCTTTCAGATGGATGGGGATCTGTTGGTCAAACGACTGCAGCGCCTGCCTGGGTCCCAGGTGAAGGTGATCAGCGACAACCCCCGCTTTCCCCCCTTTGTGGCGGATTTGGCGGATCCCATCAACGGCCTAACCCTCATAGGGCGTTATCGAGGTCGCATCAGTTTTGATTAGCCTCTGGCAGCAGATGGCGGAAAGTGGCAGCTTGACCGACCGAGAATCCCCTTGGCGAGATCGGGTCGCCGGTTAGGATGGGTCTTGAGGGTTGAGTTGAGAGGAGTTCCTGCTCCTTGCCTGCGCCCATCCAGCCGGGGGTTTGCCTGCAATGGCTCGTTCGTCCCAGCTCCTAACAGTCGCTCTCCATTCCCTAAGCGGGATCCTCTTGGTCAGCAGCGGAATCTGGGTCGGGATGGTGCTTCCCCAGCAGGCCCAACCTCAGCCCCAGCCGGAGACCAACATCTCTCCCACTCAACCCGCTTCTCCCACACCACCGATCCTGCCCACCTTGGCCCCGCCCCAGGCCAATCCTCCGGTGGCCAGCCCAACAGCAGATGCAGATCCAGAGGAAAATCATGAGAGCCCCACGGATCTGGAGGCAGAGATTCGGGAGATCCGCCAGCAGGTGATCCAGCTCTTGATCAGAATTGAGGAATTGGAGTCGCGGCTGCAACGGCTGCGTTCTCAAACAGGCCCTGAGCCTATCAGGGAATCTTCCACTGCTGCTGAGATCGCTCCAGGGGCAGAAAGCGCCTCTGCGCCCACCCCGGCTCCGACCACAACGCCAACCTCCTTTCAGGTGGGAACCCAAACCATCAGCCTGCCGGGCGATTTGCTGTTCGATTTTGACAAAGCCGAGATTCGACCTGAAGCAGCCTCGCTGTTGGCCCAGGTGGCCAAGTCCTTGGAAGCTATGCCCGGCGCCCGCGTTCAAGTGAATGGCCACACCGATAACATCGGGCCCTTAAACTACAACTTGGCTCTTTCCCTGCGCCGCGCCAATGCGGTTAAGGACTATTTGACGAAGCTGCTGCCGGAAGGCCATCCCATCAGTTGGACAACCTCTGGCTTTGGTCCCACCTTGCCCGTTGCCGATAACGACACAGAAGCCGGACGGCAGCGGAACCGCCGTGTGGATTTGGTCATCGCTCCCTAGCTGCACCCCCCAAAGTGGGGGATGACACGTTCTAGCAGGGCTCTGGTCTAGAATCTAGTAGGGTCAATCCGGCCAGGATTGATGGGCTTGAGTTCAATCCTCATCGTTGGGGTTCGGTTTTGAACGCGGCAGGGATCCCTCTGGACAAGAGGCAAACGTTTGCGCTGAGGGTTGACACAACCCTGGACGCGCTTGACCAGGTTTTGACCTGGTTTGAGTCTTTCCGAAATGCGGGCATCCCGGATCCCATTTGGGCGGAATGTCAGTTGGCTTTGGTAGAGGGGTTTACCAACGCCGTTCGCCACGCCCACCGCGCTCTGCCGGAAAGTACGCCCATCGACATTGAGCTGCTGCTGATGCCGCAAGGGCTGGAGTTGCGCATCTGGGATCAGGGGCAGGAGTTTGATCTGGAGGGATTTGCTCGGAACTTGTCGGATCCCACATCGCCCAACGCCAATCTTGAGTCCGAGGGGGGACGGGGTATTTTGCTGATGAAAGCTCTCTCTACTCACCTCAGCTACAGCCGCCAAGCGGATGGTCGCAACTGCCTGGTGATCGGCAAGCGCTTCGACGATCCTGGATCTCGCCCGCGTCTGTCGGTGCCGGGCTTAGGCGAGCAGACCACCGCTTAACTTGCGAATAGCTGAGCTGGCCACATCGCTGTAGCGCAGTTCACCGGCCAAGATCTGGCCCATGCGCCGAGTGGCTCCCGGTCGTTTGACGCCCACCCTGTAGCCCACGCCCGGAAAGCGATAGAACAACGCCGCAATCCGCTTAGCCCAGCGCATTTCTGAGCCCCATTCCTGCTGCACGCGGGCAGAGTAGTTCGCCAGAGCTTCTGTATCCCCGCCTAGAGCTTGATCGATGGCCTGGGCCGCCAACATGCCGGTGAGAAGGGAAGGGCGGATCCCTTCAGCCGTAAACGGATCGATAACGCAGGCGGCATCTCCCACCAAGAGGGCATTTTGGGTGTGAAGCGGTTGATCTTCGTCCCAGAGGCAGATGGGATGGCCAAACGGCTTGACCGACTTCAAGTCTACGCCAAAGCTTTGGGCATATTGGGCGGCAATTTCCCGCAGGTTTTGTTTTTCTCCACCCCGAAAGGTGCCGGCTCCAATCGAGTAGCCATCAGCCTTGGGGAAGTTCCAAATGTAGCCATTGCTGACGGCGCCGAAGTCAAAATGGGCGGCTGCAGTTTGCGGCTGCAGGAGAGGCACTTCTGCTTCCAAGGCGGCAGCCAAGCGACGGCGGCGTTCCTGAAAGCCCAGCCACTTGGCCATTGAGCCTTTTGCCCCATCGGCCCCGATCACGTACCGACCCCAGACCGGGCCGGCGGTTGTCATCACTTGCCAGCGGTCGCTTTGCCACTCGAGGCCAGAGACAGGGCATTCTGCCTGGAGCGCTGCCCCTTGCTTTTGCGCTTGCTGAATCAGGTAGTGGTCGAAAACATCCCGCCGCACCATCCAAACGGGCTCTTTCAAATCCAAATCGACCACCACCGGATCGCCGCCGCGCCAGGTGTAGCGGATTTGCCGGATCTTGAGGGAAATGGCGGGGCCAAAGTCGAAGTCAAACCAAGCCGCCACCATAGGAGAAACGCCGCCCCCACAGGGTTTGTAGCGGGGCAAGGGATCCTTTTCCAGAACCAGCACCGAGCGTCCCCGCTTGGCCAGATGGTAGGCGGCAGATCCTCCAGCAGGGCCGGCGCCGACGATGACACAGTCGTAGAGTTGCGGCATGGTTTTCGATACTCCAGGCCCCCCCATCCTGGGTTCTGCTCACCAGCTTCTAGCCTATTATGGCTACAGCGAATTGCCTGCACGTTGCTTGCCTTTTTGTCGGGAAGACCATGCGAATTCGCTGGCAGCGCCTTGCCAACCAGCCCTCAACTTGCTACTGTGCCGCCTGCGGAAAGCGTTTTGCGGGCGGGAAGCGAGTTCGTCACCTATTCAACGATAAGGGGTTGGATCTCGGCCCCCTTTGCCCAGCGTGCTTTGCCCTTCCCCCAGAGCAGTTGCGAGAACAGATCCGCCGCTACGCCTATTTGATTCGCCTAAATCGTCTGCGGCATCCCGGCATCCAAGACCACGCCCATCATCTGGAGCAAGCGGCCCAGGAGCGCTCCATTCGGTATCCGGGCCTGTGGGGCTGGCTGCGGCAGTGGTGGTAGCGTTGGCAAGGGGATTGGGCATTCTGGAAAAGATGCAGGAAAATCAGGAGAGGTTGCCTTCGGGATCCCAGACCCGTTGGCTTGTTTGCTCTCGTTGATTGAGGAGCCCCCATGCACGACCTGGACAGTTTGCCAGAACCAGTAGCCGATGCCTTGATCAAAAGCCTGCTTACGGACGTGGAGCGGCTGATCAACCAGCACGGACTGTCAGAGGTTCTGGTGGGGTTGGCCATGTATTGCAACGTGCAGTTCAAGGCCAAGTTCAATAAGCCCAACCGCACGGAGAAGGATGAGGAGTTGGGGTTTTATTTCCGCGACGCCGCCAAAGCTCTAGAGGTGGCTGCCAGCCTCACCTATCGCACCATCGACCGCTCTCAATCTGCCCGGCCCAGCACCTAGCCACTGGGATCCCTTTTTGGCCTCCACCCCCAAGCCCCTCTCCCAGGGGGAGAGGGGGGCAGGCATTTAACCAGCAAGCCGTTTCACCGCAATGGGAAGGGAAGGAACGCGGCATCTTGGGGTGGCAAGGGATCCCCCTGGGTTTTTATGCTGGTGGGCAACAAGTTGCATTGAGGCTGAGCGTGAGAATTGTTTGGGAACGCAGCATTTACGCGGGCAATGGCCGAGTGCCCTGCATTATCTGCGGGGGATGGGCCAACCCCATCCAGAAAAAAGGGCACCAAGTGTTGCTGGCGGTGGTCTACAACGACCGCGGGCAAATCTACGGGGAAGTCTGCCGCAGTTGTCTCAGTTTGGGGGCCAAAGGCATCAAAGAGTGCCTGCAAGAGCGGATTGCCCGCCTGCGCAAGCAACTGGAAGATTTGGAAGAGCTGGAGCAGGGAGAGGTGCAACTGCCTACATTGGAGCAGGAGTTGAGCGCCTATTTGGATTGAGGACTACACCCCTCTGAAAAACTTACGAAACCCCAATAGGAGGTGACGTCTGATACATTTACGCTGAACACTGCTGAACATCACTGTTCAACTATGCAGCGATAGCATTCTGTTTGTTTCCAAACAGAATGGCGGTATCCCGCAAAGCTTTGAGTAGAATACCCAAAGCGCAGTTTCCGTGTCGTCTTACTACCAATTTTCTGCTTTGCTTTGGCTACCATGTTGGCAGACTCGAAAGTAAACAGAAAGATCAACTGGTAGTAATCCGTACTGAACATATTATACATTATTTTCAGTATAGTTGAGCTTATTATTGACTAGAGTCATGCTCTGATTTCTTCCTGCTTCCACGACCCATGACTGGTAGCGGAGTTGGCCTCTATGGTCGTTTCAGGTTAGTCTGAGACGCCCGAGCTACTGAGAAAAGCCCCGCCCTACCGCTATGGGGAAGTAAGCTAACGGCGCGCAGAGGACGTCAACAACCTTGGTCAGCAAATATGGACGGAGAGGGAGGGATTCGAACCCTCGACGGAGCTTTTGGGCCCCGTAACTTCTTAGCAGGAAGCCGCTTTCGACCACTCAGCCACCTCTCCAGGGCCAGGAAGGGCAATGGCAAGCTGGGATCCAGCCACCAGTTCACTCATTGTAGGGGATGGGATCCCACCCGGCAACTGCCCCCTGACCCGCCCTGCAAAGACTCCGTCCCGCTATCGCGATCAGCCGGGATCCCTCCTGGGGTTGGGTGAGTCTAGCTCACCACCTGCAGGTAAATATCGAAGCTGCCGCTATTGTCGCCGTAGCTGCCCTTGGCGTCATTGATGTTGAAGGCAATATCCAGGTTGGGATCCAGATCCACCTCCTGGGGCTGCTCTGGCGAGGACTCGAAAACCTGATGGGCCACCAGTTGGGCGTTGGGTTGAAACAGCACAATCCCGTAGCGGCAGAGGCCCGGGTAGCGCCACTCCTCAGGGGTCGGGATCCCTTTGCCAAGGGGCGAGCGGATGCTGGTGGAAAACGAGAAGCCATAGCGCCAAGCCACATTCCTGGGGAAAAAGCGGATACGGCTGGCCCGCAACGGACGCCCTTGCCAGCGTAAAATGTTGCCCGCCTCTTGGTTCACCCGCAGGTCACGGAAAGCCATCCAAGCCTGTAAAGCTTCTTCTTCAGGTTGGATCCCTTCGATGGCCAGGGCCTGGCTCCAATCCAAGTCACTGCCATCGCAGGTGATCTGCCGCGGAATTTGCGCCAAATCCAGTTGTGCCAACCCCAGAGTATCAGACGCAGATTGGGTAAACATCTATCTCTGATACATTTACGCTGAACACTGCTGAACATCACTGTTCAACTATGCAGCGATAGCATTCTGTTTGTTTCCAAACAGAATGGCGGTATCCCGCAAAGCTTTGAGTAGAATACCCAAAGCGCAGTTTCCGTGTCGTCTTACTACCAATTTTCTGCTTTGCTTTGGCTACCATGTTGGCAGACTCGAAAGTAAACAGAAAGATCAACTGGTAGTAATCCGTACTGAACATATTATACATTATTTTCAGTATAGTTGAGCTTATTATTGACTAGAGTCATGCTCCTTTTTCCATCTGATTTTTCAAAGTGACTCCAGAAGGGATGAGCCTCTTGCTCAGAAATTGAGGAGTCACAGGGATCCCAAAAATGTGTCTAGGGAAGGGTTGTAAGAGACCAACCTATCCACATCTCCCCTGCTGAGTAGAGAATGTCAGATGCACGATGCCCAACGGAGCTGAAAACCTCAAGCTCTTGCCCGACCGACGAGAGACTGGGAGTTCAAGCTCCTTTAGCAGATAGATCAACGTTACTTGATGAATAAAAGCTATTCCCGAAAAGATAGCCCTTTGCAATACTTTTTTAGGAAACCTTAGGGAGTTGTTAATTCCCTGTGACTCGGCTGCGAATGAAGGCCAGAACCCAAATCCAGGTTTGCTGCAGATCTTCCAGAAGCTTGTATTTTGGAACACATTAATGGTGTAATCGCCTGTTAAGCACTCTTGCGCTCGACCCCTGGGCTCTGCAGCGGCTTTCCACAGCCCAGAGCGCCCTGACAAGCGTTTTTGGTAAGATCACCCCTACAGGTCTCCCAGGGTGCCCGGCGCCCACGGCATGCACGACAACCCTACTTCCCTCTCTTCTGATTTCGAAGTCATCTCTCTGTCCAATCCTCAACAGGCCATGTCTTTGGCGGGCACTCAGGAGGCCAACCTGAGGTGGATCAGTCGCTCCAGCGGTGCTTCTGTAACGCTGCGCGGACAAGACCTGTACCTGAAAGGCACTCCCCAACAGCGGCAGCAGGTGCGGCAATGGCTAGAATTGCTGAGGCCGCTTTGGCAAACTGGGCACCCCGTCACTGTGATCGATGCAGAGCAAGCTTTTCGCGCCCTCTCCGGACAAGAGGTTGCCGCCTACCAGCAAGCACAAGCAGGGATTTTGGCCCGCACCCGCAAAGGGGAGCTTATCCGACCGAAAACGCCCCGCCAACAGGAGTACGTGCGAGCCATTCGCACCCACGACCTCTGCTTTGGCATTGGACCGGCGGGCACAGGAAAAACCTATCTGGCTGCCGTTGTGGCCATTGCTGCCCTACAAAACCGGGAGTACGAGCGTTTGATCTTGACTCGCCCGGCTGTGGAGGCGGGAGAAAAACTGGGGTTTTTGCCGGGGGATCTGGTGGAAAAGGTGGATCCCTATCTGCGGCCCCTTTACGATGCCCTGTTCGAGTTTATCGACCCGGCCAAGCTGCCGCAGTTGATGGAGCAGGGGGTGATCGAGGTGGCGCCGCTGGCCTATATGCGAGGCCGTACTTTGAGCAATGCCTTCATCATTTTGGACGAAGCCCAGAACACCACCCCCGAGCAGATGAAGATGGCCCTCACGCGGCTGGGATTCCGGTCGCGTATGGTGGTTACCGGGGATCTCACCCAAACGGATCTGGGCAAACATCGCATGTCCGGCCTGGCAGCGGCAGAGCGTATTCTGACAGGGGTAGAGGGGGTTGCCTTTTGCTACTTCGACCAGCGGGATGTGGTGCGCCACCCTCTGGTGCAGCGGATTGTCGATGCCTACGCCCGCTACGAGGGGCAGTCGTGAAGCTGAGGGTGCTCTTTTTCGACGCTGTGGGCACTTTGTTTCGGGTGCGGGGCAGCGTGGGCCAGGTTTACAGCCAGGTGGCAGCGGAGTACGGGGTGAGGGTGGATCCCCAGGCCTTGGATCGCGCTTTTGGCCGAGTTTTTGCCCAGGCTCCAGCCCCGGCCTGCCCAGGATTGACGGGATCCCCTTTGCGGGAGTGGGAGCGGACCTGGTGGCGCCAGGTGGTGCGGGAGACTTTTGCCCGGGTGGGATCCCTGGCTGCCTTCGGAGAGCACCGGTTTGAAGACTTTTTCGCCCAATTGTTTGAGCACTTTGCCGGGGCGGATCCCTGGGAGCTGTATCCCGAGACGCTGCCGGCTTTGCGGGCCCTGCAGCAGGAAGGGATCCGGCTGGGGGTGATCTCCAACTTCGACAGCCGCTTGCCCAGGGTGCTGCAGCAGTTGCAGTTGGATCCCTACTTTTCCACCCTCACCCTCTCCACCCAAGTGGGCTATGCCAAGCCCGATCCTCGCATCTTCCAAGCTGCCCTGGCAGCCCACGGGATCCCCCCCGAAGCTGCTGGCCACATTGGCGACAGCCGCCGCGACGATTATCAGGGGGCAAAAGCAGCAGGCTTGCGAGCCCTTTGGCTGGATCGAGAGGGGAAGGAGAGCTCCTGCCCAGAGCGGATAGAAGATCTGTGGGGATCCCTGTCCATGCTCAATGGGCCGAAGCAGAATTGAGCAGCAGAGGGGCAAAAAGGCCATCCGGCTTGAGCAGGTAACGCCGCAGGTTCATCCGCCGCTCCAGCAGACAAGCATGGCCGCTCTGGGGCGAGATTTCTACCTGCGCCTGGGGCAGCCGTTCCGCCAGCCAGCCCACCTCCTGCACCGAGGGCAACAGGCGATCCCGCCCCCCCGCCACCAGCAAAGTTGGCAGGGTCATCGACTCCAGGGGCAGCTTCTCCACAGCAAAGGATCCCAGCAAAGCCAAGCGCCGAGCAGCTACTGTGGGCTCAACACTGTGAACCGCCTGGCGCAGCCGCTCCCGATCCGGCGGCTCCATTTGGCTGAGCTCCGCCAAAACCCCCAACCCCCGCTCCGACAACTGGTGATAGAGCCCCGGTGGCAAAAAAGGCAGGAGAACATGCCCTGCCCACCACCAGGGCCTACGTTGCAGCGACGAGGCTGGATTGACCAAAATGAGGCCGCGGCACCGTTCCGGCCATTGGGCGGCCACCAACAAGGCCAGGCAGGCCCCAAAGGATTCTCCACACAAGTACGCCCCCGCTTCTAGCTGGGATCCCACCCAATCGGCCAGGGTTTCCCAGCTATCCCCCGCTTCCGGGTGGTTCAAACTCAGGGGGCGAATGCGAAACTCCCGCTGCAGAGCCTGCGCCTGCCGGTAAAACAACGTACCTGTGCCATCCATACCGGGCAAATACAGCAGCAGGGGCCGCTCCTGACCGACCGCTCCCGTTGCCGGGCTGACCAAGCTAGAGGCAGATGCTACCGGCTCGCCACTCAACTTTCTCATCTCTCTGCCAATCCCAATCGCACCTGTTCTCGGGCCGCTGCAGTTAGCTCTTGAATGACCTGCATTCGCTCGCGTCGGGATCCCTGGCGCTGCTTCCTGCCCACCCAAAGGGGGGATCCCACCCTGAGCACCACCCGCCGATACAACACCACCGGATGTCCCCCTTCCTGTTGAAATCGGGGTTCAGTGGGGTCAAACCAGCGGAAAAAAGCCATAGGAATATCTACTCCCCGCCATTCTTCCTGCGCCCACACCGCCACCGGCAGAATCGGCAAGGGATCCACCGCTGCCGCCAGCGCCAGGTGGGCAAAACCTGGCTGAAACCGCCCCACCTCCCCAGGCGAGGTCTCACGGGTGATCTGCTCCGCCCCTTCTGGGAAGATCCCCACACCCACCCCCGCTGCCAAACTGGCCTGCGCCTGGCGAAAAAAATGGATTTGCTGTCGGGATCCCTGCTTGAGGGGAATGCAGTCCAAAGCCAAGGCGATCTCCCGCAGCAGCGGCACCTGAGCCAGGTAGTAATGGCAGGCAAAGCGAATCGGTCGGCCCAACCCCGCGATCAGCACCGGTGCATCCAGAAAACTGCGGTGATTGCTCACCACCACCAGCGGGCCGGCGGGAACGTGCTCCTTGCCCTCCACCCACACTTCCGTCTGGAAAAGGGTAAGCAACAACTGGGCCAGCATCCTGGGATCCGGTGGCCAAGAGAGAGCAGAATTGGCTGAGAACGCTGCGAAGGATCCCATCAGTAGTCCACCCCGCGCCGCAGATCGGCCCCCTGCTCGGCATAGTGCTTGTGGCTCACCATTTCCGAGTGGACAGAGGCCAGCTCAAAGTAAGGTAAGGGGGCATGGCACCGCCCCGTGATGATGATCTCCGTGTCCCGCGGCTTGCGCAGCAAAGCCTGGACAATCGGCTCCACGTCCAGCAGCTCCAGATCCACCGTCGGGTTCAACTCATCCAAGATGATGGTTTTGTACAGGCCAGAAGCGATGGCTGCCCGTGCCAACTCCCAGCCCCGCTCCGCTTCTACATAGTCGATTTCCTGTTGTTTGCCCCGCCAGACAATGGCGTCCCGACCGCAACGCTGGTGATCCACCAAATCGGGGTAGCTTTCCCGCAGGGCCCGAATGGCTGCATCCTCGGTGTAGCCCGTTCCCCCCTTCAGCCATTGCATGATCAGTACACGATGGGAGAGATCCTTACTGATGCCGCGTCCAATGGCTTGCAGAGCCCGACCCAGAGCGCTGGTGGATTTTCCCTTGCCGTTGCCGGTGTAGATCTCGATGCCGCTGCAAGGGGGTTGGCCGTTTTGGGGATCCGTCGCCCGCCGGACACTGCGCATTTCCGAGTGCAAATCCGCCAGGTCGATAATTTCCTTGGGAGCGCCGCGCCCGGTGATGATCACCTCCATGGCCTCCGGCTTTTGCTTGAGGGTACTGACCACCTCCTCCACAGGCAACAGGCCCAGATCCAGCACCGGGTTGAGCTCATCCAGCACCACCACCGAGTAAAACCCCGACGCCAAAGCCCCTTTGGCCACATCCCAACCGCGGCGGGCCTCCTGACGGTCAAACTTGGTGATCTCGTCTGGGCCGAAAAACTCTCCCCGCCCGGTGCGCAATTGATCGATGAGATGGGGGAAGCCTCGCTGCAGAGCCGCAATGGCCGCATCCTCAGCATAGGTTCGGCCTGGCCCCTTGAGAAACCGCACCAGCAACACCCGGCTGGGGGCCGCCTTTTCGATCCCCAAGCCGATCGAACGCAGCACAACCCCCAGGGCCGCCTGAGACTTGCCTTTGCCCTCGCCGTCGTAGACATGGATCTGGCCCCGTCGCCGGTCGAACTGCTGGGCAGTCACAATCCCGATTTCTGCCATGCCCCTCCGCGTCACCCCGCTGTGGGAAGATCCCGCTCTTCTACCCCCATCTTAGAGCCTAGCCAGAGCTTGGGCAGGAAAGAGAAACCTAAAAAGCTCCCAAGAGGCCGGAAAGACCGGGGTAAGATGAGCAATGGTTGTCCAGCCGATGCCTGTCTAGCGAGGGATCCCCCTTGTATCCGACTGCATTTTCTTCTCGCCCGTTACTCCCTGCTGTGGATAGCCCTATTGAGCTGGTGGGGGGGACGCCGCTGATCCGTCTGCGGCGGGTTGCTGCCGATTTGCCGGAATCGGTACGGGTATATGGCAAGGCAGAGTGGTACAACCCTGGGGGTTCAGTCAAGGATCGCCCGGCCCTCAACATGATTCGCGCTGGCGAACGCCAGGGCAAGCTTACCCCCGGCAAGATCATCCTCGATGCCACCAGCGGTAACACCGGCATCGCCTATGCCTGGATCGGGGCGGCCTTGGGCTACAAAGTCAAGCTGGCCCTTCCCGCCAACGCCAGCCCGGAGCGCAAGAAGATCCTGGCTGCCTATGGCGTGGACTTGGTTCTGACGGATCCCGCTCTGGGATCCGATGGGGCCATCGAGAAAGCCCGCGCCCTCTATGCGGAAAACCCCGAGCTTTATTTCTACCCTGACCAGTACAGCAACCCCGCCAACTGGCAAGCCCACTACGAAACCACTGGGGTGGAGATTTGGGAGCAAACCCAGGGGCAGGTCACCCATTTTGTTACCGGGCTAGGCACCAGCGGCACCTGTATGGGGGTGGGGCGGCGCCTGCGAGAGTATCGCCCGGATATCCAAATCATTGCCATGCAGCCCGACTCTCCCTTCCATGGCCTGGAAGGGCTCAAGCACATGGCCACAGCTCTAAAACCCGAGATTTACGATCCCACCCTGCCTGACCAGCACATTGAGATCTCCACAGAAGCAGCCCAGAAAATGGTCAAGCGCTTGGCGTTGGAAGAAGGCCTGCTGGTGGGCATCTCTGCCGGCGCCAATGTGGTGGCAGCCCTAGAGGTGGCCCGTCAGCTCTCCTCTGGAGTGGTGGTGACCATCTTTTGCGACGGGGCTGACAAATATCTTTCCGAGCGTTTCTGGACAGAGGAGTGACATCCTCCCGGCGCTCGTCCTGCGGACAGGGCGCGGGCCACTCTTCCTGTCAGCGGGACGGAGTCCTTGAAGCCTGCACTCTCTCGCTTTGGCGGCGCGGAGCGCTTTGCGTCAGCATGAGTGTGGGAGTATGTCACGTACCTTTAAGGCTGAGCGCAGAGGGATCCCATGGCGATCATCGTCCTGAAAGCCTGGTATTTGGATTCGGTGTTGTCTGCTTCTCAAGTCCAACAGAGGGCCCCCGACCTGCGCCTAAGCCGTACCGGCCTCTTGAAAACGGCGATGCGGGCCGACTTTCTCGACGATGTGGAGCAGGTGAAGGCTTCCGTATGGTGGCAGCGCTACCTGGAAGGAGAGCTGGTGGAGTTTTACATCGAAGGCAGCGGCGCCTACAGCATCTCCAACCTCGATTTGATCAGCCGTGAGATCTACTTTAATAAGCGGGCCACCCTGAACATGACCGAGCCGGTCATCTACTTCTGCGGCCAATCGGATTACCCCGACTCCAGCGCCACTCTGCACCGGGCATTGCAAGCCGTGGTAGAGACCCTCAATCGCAACCACGGGCCGGTTGTGCCCCTACAGCTTCAGGGATCCCTTCCCGCTGAGGCTGAGACCCCGCTCATCGATGCGGCCTTGATTCGCAAGCTCAAGCACGCGCTGCTGGTGGTGGCCGATGTAACCCCTGTGCAGGTGAATGGCCGGGGGCGTCCCCTACCCAGCCCTCAGGTCTGTCTGGAGTTGGGCTATGCCCTGCAATCGAAGCGCCCCGAACAATTGCTGCTGGTACAACTCCCCCGCGACGGCATCGAGGGATCCTTTCCCTTTGAGGTAGAGGGCAGCAGTTTTTTGAAAATCACCGATCCCCAGCGTCTGGTCGATCACCTGGGAGCCGAGATCGCCCGGCAGTTGCAGCGCAACCGGGTTATCTCCCTCTAGCCAGCAGCACCTATCCAACCTGATACATTTACGCTGAACACTGCTGAACATCACTGTTCAACTATGCAGCGATAGCATTCTGTTTGTTTCCATTCGCGTTAGCGGGACGGAGTCCAAACAGAATGGCGGTATCCCGCAAAGCTTTGAGTAGAATACCCAAAGCGCAGTTTCCGTGTCGTCTTACTACCAATTTTCTGCTTTGCTTTGGCTACCATGTTGGCAGACTCGAAAGTAAACAGTAAAGATCAACTGGTAGTAATCCGTACTGAACATATTATACATTATTTTCAGTATAGTTGAGCTTATTATTGACTAGAGTCATGCTCCATCGTCGCTACCTTTTCTCCCCTTGTGAACCATGACCCTGGCTAACGCAAATCCTTTGGTTTCGCCGGATCGCTCTGCGGCAGGTTGGCAGAGAGGTCTGAACAGCATAATGTTCCTGCTGCTGTTGGGGGTTCCCCTATCTTGGGTGGGGCACTTCCGGGGCTGGGATCCCAACCTGGTCTTCCTCTGTGCGGCTTTGGCGGTGGTGGCCTTGGCAAAGTTTATGGGTCAGGCCACGGAAGAGATTGCAGCCTTGACAGGGCCGACAGTCGGGGGGCTGATCAACGCCACCTTTGGCAATGCGGCGGAGTTAATCATCGGCTTGGTGGCACTGCGGGCGGGGCTGGTGGATGTGGTAAAAGCCTCCATCACCGGCGCGATCATCAGCAACCTGCTCTTGGTGGCCGGCTTGGCCATGTTTTTGGGCGGGATCAAGTTTCGGGAGCAGAGCTTTCGACCCGAGGTGGCCCGCATGAATGCCTCGGTGATGAACCTGGCGGTGGTGGCCTTGATCTTGCCCAGCGTGGTCACCTATGCCGATGCCAACTTGGGGGAGATCTCCATCCAAGAGCTATCCACGGCGGTAGCCCTGGTGCTGATCGGGGTTTACGGTCTCACTTTGCTGTTTTCCCTCAAAACCCACAGCTACCTCTACACCCTTCACGAAGCGGAAGCCGCAGAAGATGAGGCGGCCAGTCGCCTGGCCCCCAATCCGGTTTTGCAGGCGGAGGGATCCATTCCCCAAGTGCTGACGGCTCCACCTGAGCGGGCCGGTTTGGGGTTTTGGGTGCTGATCCTCTTGGGGTTGACGGTGCTGGTGGCGCTGGAGTCGGAACTGTTGGTGAGCACTCTAGAGGATACGCTGGAACACTTTCACATGACGCCGCTGTTTATGGGGGTGATTTTGTTGCCGATCATCGGCAATGCAGCAGAACATGCGACGGCGATCACGGTGGCCATGAAAGACAAGATGGATCTCTCCTTCTCGGTGGCGCTGGGCTCGACGATGCAGATTGCCCTGTTTGTGGCACCCCTGCTGGTGCTGGCCGGGGATGTGCTGCATCAGCCCATGAACTTTAACTTCGGCATGGTGGAGTTGGTGGCCATTGCAGTCTCGGTGCTGCTGATCAATTCCGTCAGCAGCGATGGGCGCTCCAACTGGCTGGAAGGGCTACTGCTCTTGGCCACCTATGCCATCCTCGGGATTGCTTTCTTCTTTCTGGAGTGAGGCGTTAAAGTGTTCTGCACCGCTGACGCAAACGGCTCATGCTGCGAAGCTGCGAATGGTGCCCCGCACCGCTGACGGGAACGGTAGGCAGGCCGAAGCCGAGGAAAACGGGATCCCTGTTTTGGCCTCTCCTTTTCAGTGCATCTCTTGCCCTATCCCCCATAAGCGGGCCCGCATGGGGGCAGGAAACTGCTGAAAACAACGGCACCGCCCCCAACCTGCCTTTGCTCAACCGTTTGGATGCCCTAGAAGAGCTGCGGCAAGCGCTTAGCCTCCCCACCTCTTCTATCCAGGCGGAGGCCGTGACGCTGGATGGGCGGCGTTTGTTCGTGGTTACCGCACCGCAGGGGGATCCCGGCAGCCTGCCGCCGGTGTTGCAGCGGGTACGCTCCATTGAACAAACCCTGCACCAGTTGGCCAGCGCCGGATTCGATCCAGAGGCGCTGCAGGTTGAAGTCACCCTAGACGGCCAGACCAACCAGCCTGTTATCCGGGTGAATGGGCGACATTTGCTGACCATCACCTCCCTCGATGCTCAATTCCAGGGCGCCCAACCCATGGACTGGGCTGAGCAAGTAGCCGGCATTGTCGAGGAAGCGCTGCGCACCTCGCAACGGGAACGGCAGCCTCAATTTTTGCGCCGCCAAGCGGTGATTGCCCTCGGCATCCTGGCCGTGGCGGGCAGCCTGAGCCAGCTCTGCCAGCGAAAACGGCGACGGCTGCAGCAAAAACGCGATGCCCTGAAGACGGAATACCAGGCCATCCAAGCAGAGATTCAGGAGCGCCTAGCGGGGGAAGAGCAGCCGGGCGTGGATCCCGTCCTGGTCGAACAACAGGCCGGACGCAAACGGCAGGAATCCTACTTGGAGCTGCAAATTCGCCTGCTGCGCCTGGTGCAAATTGGCCTGTGGGTGGGCGGAGTTGGGGTGAGCTTGGGCCTTTTCCCACAAACGCGACCCCTGCAAACGTTTTTCCTGGTTTCGCTGCGCGGCCCTCTGTTGCGG
Organism: Thermostichus sp. MS-CIW-23; assembly: GCF_054059455.1. Lineage (NCBI taxonomy): Bacteria > Bacillati > Cyanobacteriota > Cyanophyceae > Thermostichales > Thermostichaceae > Thermostichus > Thermostichus sp. MS-CIW-23. The sequence goes on from NZ_JBSSCC010000016.1 coordinate 22,864, forward strand.
TTGACAGGGGTGGGTCTGGCCACCTATGGCAGTGTTTGGCTGAGTGGACTGGTACTGGATAACCTCTTTGCTGCCCTGCGCCAAGAGCAAAATGCCCCCACCTATCGCCTCAGCAAACGCCTCAGCACCTTTGCCAGCGTCTGTGACATACTCCCATCACTGACCCTACAGGTACAGCGTGGGCTTCGCGCTTCAAAGTGCTACGCACCGCTGACACGAACGGGGAGCTACTGCAAGAACCCTCCACGCGCAGACACGGGATGTCCCACCGCGTAGCTGTACCAGATTCCGGCAAAGCCGTTTTGTACAGCCATGTTGATTATGGCACAGGATATATACGCCTTTCATCCCGACCCTCCTGCTGTTGCAGAGAGTGCGGGGCTTCCCGGCGGTTTAGCTAACCCAGTTGCGCAACACCGAAGGCAGCTTGATCTCCATTCCCAACAGTGCCATCCGGGTGGTGGAGAACCTCTCCAACGGCTGGTCACGGGTGGATCTGGGGATCATGATTGCCTATGAAAATGACCTGGAACAGGCGATACGCATCACCGAGCAGGTGGCTCTGCAGATGTACCGGGAGCCAGCTTGGCGGGAACAAATCCTCGAGCCCCCCGAAATGCACGGTGTCGATGATCTGGGGGAGCGGGGGATCACGCTGCGCATTTGGATCAAGGTGCAGCCCCTGCAGCAGTGGAGGGTGGCGCGGGAATACCGCCGTCGCCTCAAGCACGCCTTCGATCAAGCAGGGATCCAGATTCCTTTCCCACAGCAGACCCTCTGGTTCCACAGCCCCTTGGAGATGCGCATCCAGGGTCTCAGCCCAGAGGAGACCCACCGCTTGCTGCACCTGATGGAATCGCGGCTCGAGGCTCGCCTGCGGGAAAGGGATCCCGTTGCAAACGACTTGACAAATTGACAAAATAGGCGGCTGCCGAAAGCTTCTACCCTTAGCCGCTCAGCCGGCTAGCAGTTTCAACAGGGCGGTCGCGCCAGCAGGCCGCAAGTCTAGTGACTACTCATCGCCGATGATTTCCGGCTCAGTCAGTTCATCCGACATTTCGATGACAGCGCGGCGGATTGGCTTCATCCAGCCATCTTCTATATCATCCGGATCCTCGTAGCGGCGGCGCTTGGCGCGGTTGGCCACCTGTACCGTGATGCGATAGCGATTTTTGGAAGCGTTGATCAGAGCCTCTACCCGACGCATCAGCTCGTCATTGTCAATAGCCAGTTGATTCTTGCGGGAAGCCATAATCGCAGTCTTAAATCTTGATATCTTGTTGCCACCAGGATCCCAACGAGACTCCGTCCCGCTAACGCGAAAGGACTCCGTCCCGCTACCGCGATCCTAGCAGAGAACCTTCCAGTTCTTGCATTCCTGTAGCGTTGCATGGCAATAGGGTGGGACTTTTGCCAAGAACTCATTTGTCAAGATTTGTCAAGAACTCATTTGTAGAGCAGCTTGCTCTGCTCTTGTACAACTCACAGGGGCTGCTAATCCAGCAAAAACTGTACCCACTTCGGCGGGGGTGGCAGCGGGCAACGAAAGTGCTCCATCACCAGGGCGGCCACCAAATGCACCGTGAATACGTAGATGAGGGAATTGAAGGCAATAAATCCCACCACCACCACCTGAACCATCCAGGGTTCTGCCACCCAGTAGACGCCCCATCGGCTGAGGGACACATCCAGGAGCCAGTTGGTTAGGCCGGTAAGTTGAATGGTTACGTAGATCCAGAGGTTTTCCCCCACCAGTAGGGAGGAAAGCACCAACTGAAAGATCAAGCCCAGGGCGCTGAGCACAGCCCCGCTCACCACCGAGACGTACCAGGAAAGACGCTGCTGCCACAGGCGGGCACACCAATAGCCCAGCAGACCATAGGGAATGACATAGAGAATGCTGCGCGTGGGCCCTATCAGCACCGTCAGCAACAGGCCGGAGACCACCAGGGCCATTGCCCCTGTGCGGGGATCCCAGCGCATCACCGCCAGCGCCACCGGAATGGGGAAAAACAGACGTATAAAGGGGGCCAGCGGCGTGTAGCTCAGGATCCAGATCAAGGCCGCGGTACTGGCCAAAAAAGCCGTTTCCACCACCCTCAAAGCCGGAGAACGGGGAGGTGGGGGGGGTAAGGGAGGAAAGTCATCCTGCACAGAAGGCTGAGGCGGCGGGGGCACATCCAGAAAAGCACAACTTTTCCCAGCTTAGGCCACCGGTTGCCGGGCTGGGCGCAATTGTTGCTTGGAGGTGTGGATTTGGACTGCAAACCGACCCCCATCGGCCAGTCTCTCCTGACCCTACCCATCAACTTGTCTTGAAACGACTAGGGCGTTCTGATAAAGTCGAGGCGGGATTTGCCCTGAGAGAGCGGGATCCCTTCTGGACAAGTCTAGGGTCAATGCTATGGCAGTGCGGGTGGGCATCAACGGTTTTGGCCGCATTGGACGGCTGGTGTTGCGGGCTGCTTGGGGCTGGAAAGATCTGGAATTCGCCCACATCAACGAGATCAAAGGGGGAGCGGCGACGGCAGCCCACCTGTTGAAGTTTGACTCGGTGCAGGGCCGCTGGGCTATCGACATTGAGGGATCCGATAACCGGCTGCGCATCCAAGAGAAAACCCTCACCTTCAGCGAACACAAATCCCCCGGTGAAGTGCCCTGGGCAGAGTTGGGGATCGAGCTAGTGCTGGAATGCTCGGGCAAATTTGTCAAGGCAGCGGAGCTGGATGCCTACTTCAAAGCGGGGGTGCGCAAGGTGATTGTGGCTGCCCCTGTCAAGGACGAAGAGGCCCTCAACATTGTTATGGGCGTCAACGATCACCTGTACGACCCGGCCCGGCACCATTTGCTCACGGCGGCTTCCTGCACCACCAACTGCCTGGCTCCTTTGGTGAAGGTCATCCACGAGGGAATCGGCATTGTTCACGGGGTGATCACCACCATCCATGACGTCACCAATACCCAAACCATAGTGGATGCCCCCCACAAAGACCTGCGGCGGGCCCGCTCCGCTCTGCTGTCTCTGGTGCCCACCACCACCGGCTCGGCCACGGCCATTGGGCTGATTTACCCCGAACTCAACGGCAAGTTGAACGGCATTGCCGTGCGCGTGCCCCTCTTGAATGCTTCCCTAACCGATGCCGTGTTTGAGGTCAGGCGGCCCACCACTGTGGAGGAGGTTAATCACCTTTTAAAAACGGCAGCCGAGGGCCCACTCAAAGGCATCCTTGGCTATGAGGAGCTGCCCTTGGTCTCGGTGGATTTCAAAGGGGATCCCCGTTCCAGCATTGTGGATGCGCCCTCGACGATGGTGGTGGATGGCGCCCAGGTGAAGATCCTGGCCTGGTACGACAACGAATGGGGCTACGCCAACCGCATGGCGGAACTGGCCCGCAAAGTGGCCCGCAGTCTATAGAAACATCTCCCTTGGAGACCTGCCCATGACTTCTGTTTCGACGGCTCAAGCCTCTGCGGTTCGCAACTATGCCCTGGTTACAGCGGCCTATTGGGGGTTCACCATCACCGATGGCGCCATCCGCATGTTGGTGCTGCTGCACTTCCACAAGTTGGGCTTTACCCCGATTCAAATTGCCATGTTGTTTCTCTTCTACGAGATCTTCGGGGTTATTACCAACTTCCTGGGCGGGTGGATTGGATCCCTGTTTGGCCTGCGGCTGACCCTCTATGGCGGCATTGCCATCCAGATCTTGGGATTGGTGATGCTGGGCGTGTTGAACATGCAGTGGCCGGTCTGGGGTCAGGTGGCCTACGTGATGACCGCCCAAGCTCTGGCCGGGATCGCCAAAGATCTCACCAAGATGAGCTCCAAAAGCGCCATCCGCCTGGTGGTGCCCAAAGAAGCGGAATCCCGCCTGTTTCGTTGGGTGGCTATGCTCACCGGATCCAAAAACGCCCTCAAGGGGGTGGGGTTCTTTGTGGGAGCGGCCCTGCTGCAGATCTTCACCGAAATCTACGGGGATCCCATGGGCTTCCGCATGGCCAACTTTGTGCAGGCGGGGGCGCTGGCTTTGATCTTCTGTTCGGGGGCGCTGCTGCCTGCAGACATGGGCAAAATCAAGTCCAAGATCCCCTTCAAGCGGCTGTTTTCCAAGAGCAGAGAGATCAACATCCTCTCGGCGGCCCGCTTTTTCCTGTTTGGGTCGCGGGATGTGTGGTTTGTGGTGGCCCTGCCGGTGTTTCTCTACGACGAGCTGGGCTGGACTTTTATGCAGGTGGGCAGTTACATGGCCATCTGGGTGATTGGCTATGGGTTCATTCAGTTTGTAGCGCCGCAACTGCTGGGTGGGGGTCGCCCTGGCCGTGCTCCCAAGGCCCGCACCATCCAGATTTGGACCTTCGTGCTGACGGCGGTGCCGGCGATCATTGCCACAGCCTTCATGGCCGGGCTGGCACCGGAGCTGGTGATCACCGGCGGCTTGATCCTGTTCGGGATCGTCTTTGCCTTCAATTCGGCAGTGCATTCCTACCTGGTGCTGGCCTACACGGAAGACGACGACGTAGCCCTCAATGTGGGCTTTTATTACATGGCTAATTCCGGCGGGCGGCTGTTGGGGACGGTAACTTCTGGGATCCTCTTCCAGTTCTACGGATTGGAGGGCTGTCTTTGGTTTTCCACCCTCTTGATCTTGGCGGCGGGGCTGTTCTCGTTGAAATTGCCGGATCCGAGCAAAACCCCGGTGGAGTGGGTGGTTAAGCCAGGGGATTGAGGATGGAGGGCTACCAGCGGAGATCGATGCATCCATTCAACCCATCCACAAATGGGTGGAGGGGAAAGAACTCTGCTCAGCACAAACGAGAGGCCCAACGATGAGATAGTAGAGGAGCATGCCTCTAACCCCCAAAACCCTGAACTTTGCTGAATTTACTGAGCTTTAGGCGGTTTGGCAAAAGTCATTGAGAGGGATATAGTAGACCAAGTTTCCCCCTGATCCTTGAGTCCACCGCAACGGTTGCCGGGAAGTGAAGGGGGAAAGCGCTCGGGGGGTATTCCTCAGGGCTTTGCGGGATACCGCCTTCCTGCTCAGAGATAGGCAGGATGCGATCGCTTCTTTCCTGAACCATGTTCAGGAGAGTTCAGCGTGAATGTATCAGCAAGCAGCTTTTCCGGCAGCCTATGAGCCTGCGCATTGTTCCCACGACGCCCTTTCCCGGCCAAAGACCCGGCACCTCTGGCCTGCGCAAGCCGGTATCGGTGTTTCAGCAGCCCCACTACCTGGAAAACTTCGTCCAATCCATTTTTGATGTCCTGGAGGGATCCAGCGGCCAAACCCTGGTGGTGGGGGGAGATGGCCGCTACTACAACCGCGAGGCCATTCAGATCCTGCTCAAGATGGCAGCGGCCAACGGCATCGGGCGAGTCCTGGTGGGCCAAGGAGGGATCCTCTCCACGCCGGCGGTTTCCTGTCTCATCCGCAAGTACGGCGCCTACGGGGGGATCATCTTCTCCGCCAGCCACAACCCCGGCGGCCCCCAGGGGGATTTCGGCATCAAGTACAACATCGGCAACGGTGGCCCTGCCCCGGAGAAGGTGACCGAGGCCATTTACGCCCGCACCCAGCAGATCCGGGAGTACCGCATCCTGGAAGCTCCCGATGTCGATCTGGATCGCTTGGGCGAGCAACGGCTGGGGTCCCTCACGGTGTCCGTCATCGACCCGGTGGCCGATTACTTGAGCCTGATGCAGCGTCTGTTCGATTTCGAGGCCATCCGCGACTACCTGGCCTCTGGGATCCGCATTGCCTTCGACGCCATGCACGCCGTCACCGGCCCCTATGCCCACGCCATTTTGCAGGGATCCCTGGGAGCACCAGAGGGCAGTGTGCTCAACGGGCAGCCCCTGCCGGATTTTGGCGGCGGACACCCGGATCCCAACCTGGTGCATGCCCGCTCATTGGTGGAACTGTTGTTTCGGGAAGATGGGCCGGACTTTGGGGCCGCTTCCGATGGGGATGGGGATCGCAATCTGATCCTGGGCCGCCAATTTTACGTGACCCCCAGCGACAGCTTGGCAGTCTTGGCTGCCAATGCCCACCTGGTACCCGGCTACCGAGAAGGTCTGGCGGGAATTGCCCGCTCCATGCCCACCAGCCAGGCAGCGGATCGGGTGGCGGCCAAGTTGGGGATCCCTTGCTACGAGACCCCCACCGGCTGGAAATTCTTCGGCAACCTGCTGGATGCCGGCAAGGTCACCCTCTGCGGGGAAGAGAGCTTCGGCACCGGATCTCACCACATCCGGGAAAAAGACGGGCTCTGGGCCGTCCTGTTTTGGCTGAACATTTTGGCCGCTCGACGGCAGCCGGTGCGGCAGATCGTGGAAGAACACTGGCGCACTTATGGGCGCAACGTCTACTCCCGTCACGACTACGAGGGACTGCCGGTGGAGGTGGCCGAGGCGCTGATGGCAGACTTGCGACGCTCCCTGTCCGGGTGGGTGGGCCAGCGCCTGGGATCCCACACAGTGGCTTATGCCGATGACTTCAGCTACACCGATCCCGTGGACGGCAGCACCACCAGCCACCAAGGGATCCGCATTGGCTTTGAGGATGGATCCCGCATCATCTACCGGCTTTCGGGAACCGGCACCCACGGAGCCACCCTGCGGGTGTACCTGGAGCGATTGGAGCTGGATCCCGCCCGGCATGGCCTGGATCCCCAAGTGGCCTTGGCCGAACAGATTCAACTGGCCGATCACCTTGCCCAGATTTGCGCCCGCACCGGTCGGCAGCAGCCAGACGTCATCACCTAGCCCGTCGCAACAGTGGACAGGGAGCCTTCCCAGGGAAGCGGGGATCAGGGCCTGAGGCCATCCCAGCCGGTCGCGTCGGCGTCGCGGAGCAAAAAGGTGCCGATAGGGGAGGTGATGGGAGAGGTCAGCTGAAAATCTCCCCGCTCTTGGGTGAGGCCCACCGGGCGACTGGGGAAAGCCACCAGGATCCCTTCCAGGCGCAGCGACTCGGCTACCGGATCGTAGGCCAGGCGCAGCTCAAAATCCCGCAGGTCGCGGCGAACTTCCACGCGGCGGATCCCTTCTTCCGTCAGGCCCAAGCGCAGCCGCCAGTGATTTTGCCATCGCGTGCCGAGGGTGGCATCCAGCTCCAGACCATAGGTAGAGAGCTGGCCCAACCGGGGATCGTAAACCGCCTGCAGCGCATAGCTGATCCCCGGCTCATACACATCCAGGCCAGAGCGTTGATCCCGGTTAAATGTGGTGCTGCTGCGTCCCCGATACTCCAGACGAACGGGTTGGAGCTGTCCCTGGTTCAGGTCGTAGGCCGTCTGCAACTGAATGTTGAACAGATCAGGGGCGGTGCTCCAGGTGAAGTTGGCGTTGAGGGTATCCCACTTCTGGGTGATGAAGTCGTAGCCAAGGCTGGTGTCCAGGCGCACCAGGTTTTTCACCTCTGCCTGCAGCTCCTGCAAGTTGCGGGAGGCAATCGCTGCCAAATCCTCCGGGGTATCGTCGGGGAAGGTCAGGGCTATCGGCAGCTCGCCGGGCAGGTCATCTTCAAAGGCAATGTAGCCTGGGGGGACATTGGGCAGAAGATCGCGGGGCGTAAAGAAGCTGATGTTGGCATTGATGCGATCCACATCTTTAGGGCTGGTGGAGAGGGTTTGGAAGGGCACAGAATTGTTGCCGTAGAAGGTGCGGCTGTAGCGCAGGTCGATGGTATTCCAGTCGGCAGGTCTGAGACTGAGGCGAGGGTTGAGGCTGACGGTAGACTCCTGGTCAGGAGTGGAGTAGAGGACTTGGGTGTAATCGATAGAACCCGGCATGAAGGTGATCCAGGGAGCCGGTTGAATATCGTTGAACTGAAGGCTGGAGCGCAGCTCGTAGCGATTGAAAAAGTGGAGACCTGCCCCCACCTCTTGATCCGGCTGTTGCTCTTGAGTCAGGGTGAGGGCGCTGCTGAGGGCAATATCGGGCGTGATGCGAATGAGGTCGGGGTTAAAGGCCAGCTCGAAGTTGCGACGCGGCTCGTTGTCGCCATTGGAACTGCTGTAGGCACGGTAGGCCAGGCGATAGGTACCTCCCCAACCGGGTGGGGTCAGTTGAGTGCCCAGCGTCAACCGCGCATCGGCAAAGTCGGGGCCATCTTTGACGCTCACCCGCTGGTTGTAGTCCAAGCGCAGATCCGATCGCAGCCAATGCACGCCCCCGTAGCGCTGAGTGTGGCTGAGGGTGAGGGGGAAGCTGTAGATGCCCCGCTCCTGGGATCCGGTGCGGCTGATGTTGAGGGTGGTGGTGGAGAGATCCCCCTGAAAGGTGGCGTTGAGGCGGAGATCGGCGTTGTCGTTGCGTCCGCCGGCAGGACGGTAGGTGTTGTCCAGGTTGAGGTTGAGCTGTCCCCGCAGTTGGCCTTCCTGCCCAAAGAGGTTGGCAGCGTAGAAGTCGAAGTTGTGGTCGATGCGGAAACGGCTGGAGAAGCGCTGTTGGTCGGCTTCGGTCACCAAGTAAAACTGGGCTCGCCCGTAGTTGACACTGTCCGGGATGGGCAGGATGTAGTCATGCAAGAAACCAATGCCCACCCCTTTTTTCTGGATGGCATCCAGCCGCAGGCCGCCGAAGTTGTATTCGTCGAAGCGGTAGGCCCAACTGGATTTGACAAACACCCCCTCTGTCTCGCTGCGCCCCGGCAGCACCCATTGGTGATCTCGCAGGCTGTAGATGAACAGGGGGAAATAGGCGATCTGAAGGCCCGCCCGCAGATCCCCTGCTTCTGTCAGCTCGCCGCCGGCAAACACGCGGGCGTCGTAGACGATCACCCGGTCATCGGGAAACACCTCCACCCGATCCCCTTGCACGTAGTGGGTGATGGGTGGCTCTGGCGAGGTGGTGACGGTGGCTTTCTCGAAAAAGATCTGATCCCCCAAAATGGCGGTGGTCTCTTGGCTGCGCACAAAAACCTTAGTGCCCGGCTCCTCCCCCGGCAGAATGACCAGCGAGCTCTCAAATTGGGCGGTGCGACCGGGGATATCCAGATCCAAATTTCGCCCTTCGATTTGCCGGATCCCCCGCCCTTGGGGGCCAGGGGGCTGCTCCATGCGAAAAGGGCCCTCGCTGCGCAGGCGTCGCTCCCGCCGATAAAACAGCAGCCGGTCGCCGGTGATGCGGGTGCCGTCAGCCAGTTGGATCAAGGCGTTCCCCTCGGCAATGCCCAGGTCTTGTTCGGCGATGTAGCTGAGTACATCCCCGCTGACGTTGATTTGATCCGGGTCGAGGGGAATTTGCCGCTGCGCGGTGGCCGAGAGCTGCTGGCGAATCTGGGATCCCTGGCTGCCGGTGCCAAGATTTTCTGCCGCTGAAACGGCATCTGCACCAGTGCCCAGATCCTGTAGGAGCGGGAACCGCTCCAGCAGCTGAGGAGCCAGGGGTGAGCCAGCGGTGGGGATAAAGGCTTCCCTGCCCCTTTGAGTGGCCATGGGGGATCCCGTCAGCCCCGACGCAGGGGCGGCATCTGCCAACACAACACCGCCCAAATCCAAGCTCCCACCGGCTTGGGAGATCAGGGGAGGAATGGTCTTGGGGGAAGCTGGGATCCGGTGCAACCTTGCCTCTGAACCAGCTTCACCTTGCAGTTGAGCCGTAGCCGGGTTCTCGGCATTGGGTGCCGAGGTGGGAGCAGGCAATTGCACAGTGTTGGTGGGGCGCAGCCAGGGTTGCTCTTCCACCTGCAGGGCTTCAGCCTGAGAAGTCATGGGCTGGGAAAGCCGAAGGGAGTTCAGGCTGGGAACTGCCGCGGTGGGCGTCGCCGGTGAAGGGGGTTGGGGAGAAGGTGTTGCCTGGGCCTGCTGCGCCTGTCGCCGAGCATGGGCTGCTGCCCCTTCGGCCAACAGCCGTTGTAGCCGCTGTCGGTTCAGTTCTTCTGGCGTGAGGGGCTTTTCAGGAGAGTTGGCAAGGGGAGGGGATCCAAAGTCTGAAACCGGGGCCGTAGGGGGTGGGGTTGCCGCAGTCAAGGCTGTAGCAGGCAGAGAAGATTGCGCCTCGGCCAAGGTGATGGGCTCCTCATCGGCGGCAGCCATCGGTTCTGGGCTGGAAGCCCGGCGGGCCAGTTGCAGGCGCTGAGCAAGTGTTTGCGCTGACCGAAAGCGCTGGTAGCCCTCCAGAGAGAACTCCGTCCCGCCGACGCCAACAGTGGGCGGGGGATCCAACTGGGCGAAGACGGCCTCCCCCGTCCCCAACCACAGGGAGCCGCCCCAGCAAAGAGCCAACCACTTTGCCCAAGGGCTGAAGTCAGGGGGGAAGTTGCAGGATTTCACCGTAAAAACCGCCACAGTAAAGAAAGGCCTACCCCACCGAAAATCATATTCGGCAACCAGGCAGCCAGCCAGGGATCGATGTGCTCAACTCGACCCATCGCTCGTCCCAGGCTCATCAGTACATAGTAAATAAACACCAGAACAATCGCTAGCGCCACGCCGCCGTAGCGCCCAGTTTGCCGCACCGTTTGCAGGCCCAAGGGGGCAGCCACCAAGATGGCGAAAAAGCTGGCCAAAGGAATGGCGAACTTGAGGTGGTATTCCGTCAGGCAGCGAGCCACATCGGCAGAAGGACGTTGCTCCGCTCGATATCGCTGGCACTGCTCCCACAGCTCCCCCGCCCGTTGCTCTTGGGGCACCTTTTCCGCGTACACCAGGCCCACCAGTTTGTTGACGATGTTGAGCTGCATTTCTTCCACCTGGCCTTCATAGTAGGTGCGCCCCTGCTCGTCATAACGGCGGATCACCACATCTCGCAGTTGCCACGATTGGCCCACCTGCTGCGCGGTTTGAGCGGAGATCACCTGCGGATAGCGCAGGTGGCCGGTCTCAGCTTTGCGATCCAGGATCAACAAATCCTGCATCAAGCCGGTCTTCGGGTCAATCGATCCGACATGAAACCAGAGATCATCATCCACCCGCACGATCTCTTCTGGATTAAACAAAAGAGCATCTTGAGCCAAGATGAGGTTCTTGTTCAGGATTTTCACCTTTTGGTTGGTTTCCGGCACAATCACTTCATTGGTCAACAGCGCCAAGCCGCTGATCAGCAGGCCAATACAGAGCACGGGGATAAACACTTTGCGATAGGGGATCCCAGCAGCACGCAGGGCGGTGATCTCGCTGTCGGCTCCCATTTTGCCCAGGGTGAGCAAGGTGGCAAAGAGGCCGGCAATGGGAAAGGTGACCACCAAAATGGCGGGCAAATTGAGGAGGAGAATGTGCAAAATGGTTAGCGGAGGAGCGCCCTTTTTCACCAGCAGATCGGCGTAGATAAAGAGCTGGTTGCCCAGCATCATCACCGTGCCCCCGGCCACCCCCAGAAAGAAGGGGCGGATCATCTCTTTGAAGAGATAAAACTCCAAAAAGGCAGCTCCCAATCTCAGGGATCCCCAAAAGCTGCCCGCTTGAGCAGGGGTTCTGCGCAGTTTGCCCTCGGCGAGTGGAGCCGTCATGACATCACCTCGGATCACAACCTCAGCCAAACCTGGACGATCAAAAACCACAGATGGCTCCCCGAGGGGGGATCCCATCAGAGGGCGTCGGTGATGCGAAACTGAAACATGCCCTGCTGTTGCCCGTCCCCTTCGACGGTGTATTCATCTTGTTTTATGTTCAGGGTAACCAGCTTGCCACTGAGGCGATTGGCGCCCCGGCACATCTGATCCAGCGCGTTGCGGCCCGGCAGAGCTTGGGTGCTCTCCCCGGGAAGGCGGCCGACCTCTCCCCGATCGCAGAGCACCACAGGAGCCTGTTCGGCGCTGATTTTGAAAATTTGTTCTCGGTCAAAGTAATCGGCGCGATCCCCTTCGATGGCGCGGTTGGCCTGCACAATAACCACATTGCCAAAGAAGCGGGCATCGCCGCTGGCTTGGTCGATCTCCACCCGGTCGGCGTAGATCACCGTCGGCTGATCCACATCGGCCTGGGTCTCCGGGTTTTGTAGCCGCCGCGCCAGCCACTCCCCCTCGATCTGCTCGATCACCACCTCTCCCCGCAGCTCCACTTTCTCAGGGGTGATGGTGGCCTGGTTGGCCTTGGCCCTACGTCCCCGCTGGATAAACTCGACGGCATCGCTAAACTCGGAAGTACCGGTGCGGGAGTTGTAAACCAGGCGGGCAGCCCGCACTTCGGTTTCGGCTTGGCGCAGTTCTTCCGTCAGGGATCCCCCGCCGGGCGTGGGGGTAGAGGTAGCCATCTGCCGGTAAAGGACGTTCTCTTCAAAGAAGAAGATCTTGTCGCGGTGGTTGCCCTCTAGGCGGGCTGAGGTGAGCACCCGTCCGGGCTCTTCCAGGGTGACCCCTCCGGTCAACAAACTTTGGGATTCGCGGCGGCGGTAGGTGCCCTGGGCCGCCTGGATGATGGTTTCCCCCTGGCGGATCTCCAGGTTGCCTTCGCCTTGGGCAATTTGTGTGTTGCGGTCGTACGTGAGGCGGTCGGCAATGATGGTGACTTCTTGATCCTGTTGGTCTGGGGTCGCCTCCGGGCCGGGAGAGGCCTGGGCCAAGCGCAGATCGGCCAACAAGGGATCCCGGCTGCTGTCGCCGGCCACCTCTTGCAACACCACACCGCCGGAGAGAATGCTTTGGGCCTGTTGCCGCAGGTAGGTGCCCTGGGGAGCGCGAATCTCGATGCCGCGTTCGCGAATGCGCAGGTTCCCTTTCCCCTCGGCCACCTGGTTGGTGCGGTCGTAGGTGATCTGGTCGGCGGTGATGGTGGTGGAGGTGGGTGCCGAGCCGTTTGGGGGCAACACTATCAGCTTGCCCTGCTCGGCCCTGAGAAGGGCAAATTGAAAGTTAAACGAACCGGAGCGGCCCTGCAGCACCATTTCCCGGCCTTTGAGGGTGAACTCCGCCGGCACCTCGATGCGCTCTTCAGGGGTGACTCTCAAGGCGCTGGTCAAGAGCAAGCTGCCGTCGCCGCTCCTCACCTCCACCTCCTCATCCAAATACAGCTCATCGGCGGTGGCATTGTAGCGGGCTCGCTTGGCCCGCCAAGTCATCTGCTCGCTGCTATCAAAAAAGGGATCCGGCACCCCTTTTTGCCGGTCGGCACCTTCTCCGTAGAAGTAGCCGTGTGCCCCCTGCTCAAATACCTGTTGCCCGGCTGCCAGATCCACCTGCTCGGCGATCAGTCGCCACCGCTGATGGCCTCCCCGACGACCCAAGATGTCTACCCTGCGGCTGACCGAGAGGGGCTGATCGGGGGAAGGAGACTCCACCTTCACTTCCTCGATGTCGATCGACAAGGCCCAGCTCACCAAAGCAGCCAAGATGCTGCTCCCCAACAGCGCCACCCCCAGGTTGGAATTGAAGAATCGCCGCATCCTGTTTTCGCTGCCGCCTCACCTCGACCCGAACCGATGACTCACCTCAGAGGCCATGCTCTGACCTAGCGCACTAGGCTGTAGCTTATCTCATTTTGCCGGCTGCACCGGGGGGATCCCGCGCACACCTAGCCTTAAGCCGACTTTTCAGCCTTCAGCCATAGCGGCTGAGGATGAACCCTAGCCCCAGAAACAGCCCCAGCCAAAAATGGAGACTGACGGCGATGAACTTGGAGTGGCTAATCCGCTGCGGCTGGTCATGGTAAGCCCCCAGCAGGCGGGAAAGCCGCACTGCAAACGGGATCCCCGCCAAACTCAGCAGTGTCCAAGCCGGAAAGATCCCCAGCCCCACAAACAGCAGCATCAGGCCAAAAAGGCTGCCGCAGAGCCAGGGGATGAGGCGGGCCGAGCGCAAAGTCCCCAGGCGGGCCACCGGCGAGCGCTTGCCGCAGGCTAGGTCATCCTGCACTTGATGGAAATGGGAACAAAACAAAATCAAGCTGGTCGCCATCCCCACCACCAGTGAGGCCGCTAACCCCGGCAGCGACCAAGTCTGGCTTTGGCTGTAGTGGGCAGCCGAGACCGCCAGCGGCCCAAAGCCGAAAAAGCAGAGGATCTCCCCCAGGCCCTGGTAGCCCAGGCGCAGGGGCGGCCCTTGGTAGGCATAGCCCAGCCCACAGGCCACCAGCACCAACAGCAGCACCGTCGGATCCGATTGCCGCCAGCTCAGCCACAGGATCCCCAGCAGACCCAGGGCCAAAAAGGCATTCCCCACCCAAAACACCTGCCCCGGCTTGCCCGTCAGGTTAACCAGGGAGTGGAGTTTGTTTTTGTCCACCCCTGTCTGGGCATCGAACACGTCGTTGCTGAGGTTGACCCAGGCCAAGATGCAGATGGCAGCTCCCCAAAACACCCCCAAAACCCCCAAATCCAGTACCCCTGACTGGGCGTAGGCAATGGCGGATCCCACCCAGATGGGCATGATCGCCACACTGTACATGGGGGGCTTGAGGGCAGCCATCCACAATTGCCGGCGGGAGGGGTCACTCCATGCGACCTCTGCTGGTGGCTGCACTTGGCCGACATCTGGATGCATGCGAATTCTCCTTGGGGAGCAAGCCTGCTCTGGGGCCCGTCTCCGGATCTGTCTATATCTGTTCTGTAAGGTAGAGCGCCTTAGGAAGCATTCTCCAGGATGCTAAGAAACTTTGCAGTCCGTGAAGAAGCTCCTCAGATCTGGCCCCCAAAAGCCCGGGCTGCCGGCTCTTCTCCTAATCTCTTATCCTAAAGTCATCTCCTGCCGGTCTCCATCGACAGGTGTCCTGTTTTCGGCCAAGGTGGGATCGTTCTCTTTGCTCTTTCGCATGACCTCTTCTCTTTCCCCTCGGAATGCCCACGGTACGCTTGAGTGCCTGGAGTGGCCGAGAGCATGGCCGCCGATGCGCACTTCTGCTTGGACAGGCGAGACGGGGAATCGGCGCCACTGGGATCCCTTCCTAGCCGCCTGCCAACAGATGGCGCGGGCGCGGGGTGTTCCCCAAATCCTCAGCTTGTCGCAGCCCATCCCAGAGCTGGATCCGCTGGCGGTGCTGGCCCAGAGGCTGGGTTCGCTCCCCACAAACCGATTCCCGAGCTACTGTTATCTCTCCCACAAGGCCCACGGGGAAAGGGTGCGGGTGTTGGGATGGGGATCCCTGCGGCAGGTTGATCTCGCGGGAGAAGGGGGCTTGCGGGCGGCACGGAGCTTTGTAGAAGAGCTGCAGCCCCACGTCCATGCCGCTTGCATTGGCAGAACGGAGCCCTCGGAAGTGGGAAGATTCCCAGACAGCCGGCAGGAACGCCCCCTGTGTTTCTGTCGCCTCAGTTTCAGCCCCAGGAGCAAAGGGGGGGCAGCGCTGGTGCTGCCACGTTGGCAACTGTTGCAGGTGCCAGACTCCTGGGGATCCCTGACGGTAGCGCGGCTCAATCTGGAAATCGACCCCGAGAGCGACCTAGCAGCTTTGGCCGGGCAGATCACCGCCTTTTTTGCCCAAATGGAGCGCCTTTCTCGATCCCCCTTGCCCTCGTGGGAATTGCAAGCTCCTGTGCCAGTGAACTTGGAGGAAGCCCCCCTCTTGGCGCGCATCCAAAAAGCCCTGCAGGTGATTCAGGCGGGATCCCTGGAGAAAGTGGTGCTGGCCGAAGCCGTGGATCTGCACTTGCCTGTCCCGCCGTCAATCCCGTCCCTGCTGGCCTACCTGGAAAAAGATCATCCCGATTGCAGCATCTTTGCCTTTGCCGCTGGCGTCAGCGGGCCGAAGTCCTTGGAGGCAGATGCTCGGGGGAATTTGCCGGCCAGTCCTCTCCCTCTGACCCAAGAGGGGATCTCTCCCCAGGTTTTCTTGGGGGCCACCCCGGAGCGCTTGCTTTCCGTGTGGCAAGGCCGGGTGCAGATCGATGCCTTAGCCGGCTCCGCCGCCCGCGGCGCCACCCCTGTCCAGGATCGCCAGTTGGCCGAGGAGCTGCTCCGCAGCCCCAAAGACCGCCGCGAACACCAGTGGGTGGTGCGCTCGATCCGGGAGGCTCTGAGTCGGTTGGGAATGGATCCCTGCATTTCCCCGCAACCGCGGCTGCTCCGTCTAGCCAACATCCAGCATCTGCAAACCTTGATCGAGGCGGAGCTCCCCGCCGATGTACATCTGTTCGATCTGCTGGCCCAGCTCCACCCGACGGCAGCGGTGGGAGGGTATCCCCAACAGGCGGCGCTGCAGTGGCTAGAGCGGTTGGAACCCTTTGATCGCTCCAGCTATGCCGCTCCCTTGGGCTGGGTAGACTTACAGGGCAATGGCGAGTTTGTGGTGGGGATCCGCTCCGCCCTAATTCGGGGGAATTGGGCCCGCTTGTATGCCGGTGCCGGGATTGTGGCTGACTCCAACCCAGAGCAAGAGCTGGCCGAGATTCGTCTGAAGTTGCGCTCTCTGGTGCAGGCTCTGGCCTTGCGACCTGCAGCTCCTCCGCTCCCCAGCTTCTGAAGAGAGGGGATCAGGAAGATGTTTCTGCCGCCGCTGCGGGAGGTGGATACGAACCCCTCCACGAACAGCTACAGTGAGAAAGCCGGTCTTTGATTAGCCTCGGTGTCCTCTGCGGCATGGCGACCCTGAATCCCACCCATCCCCCTCGTATAGCCGGATCCCGCGCGCAAGTGGGGCTTTGGCCCGGCCTGATCCAGCACTATCGGGAATGGCTCCCCGTCAGCGCCAGCACACCTGTGGTCACGCTACATGAGGGTAACACGCCTCTGGTGCCTTCCCCGGCTTTGAGCCAACGGCTGGGGCGAGACTGTCAAGTTTACCTGAAGTTGGAGGGCCTCAACCCCACCGGTAGTTTCAAGGATCGGGGTATGACGATGGCCGTGTCCAAGGCCAAAGAGGCAGGGGCAGAGGCGATCATCTGCGCCAGCACCGGCAACACCTCGGCGGCGGCTGCTGCCTTTGCGGCCAAAGGAGGTCTGCGGGCCTATGTGCTGATCCCCGATGGCTACGTGGCCAAAGGCAAACTGGCCCAAACCCTGATGTACGGGGCGGAGATCATCGCCGTTCAAGGCAACTTCGACCAAGCGCTGGCTATGGTGCGGCAGCTGGCGGAAACCTACCCGGTGGCCCTGGTGAACTCGGTCAACCGCTTCCGCTTGGAAGGGCAGAAAACCGCCGCCTTCGAGGTGGTGGATGCTTTGGGGGATGCCCCCGATTGGCTCTGTATTCCGGTGGGCAACGCGGGCAACATCACGGCTTATTGGATGGGGTTTTGCCAGTACCGCCAGCAGGGCAAGGCTACCCGTCGCCCTCGTCTCTACGGCTTCGAGGCTGCCGGTGCTGCCCCCATGGTGTTGAACCGGGTGGTGGAACACCCAGAGACGGTGGCCACGGCCATTCGCATCGGCAATCCTGCCAGTTGGGTGAAGGCCAAGGCGGCAGTGCAGGTGAGCGGCGGTCAGGTGGATAGCGTCACCGACGAGGAGATTCTGGCAGCCTATCGTCTCCTGGCATCCGAAGAAGGGATCTTTTGCGAGCCGGCCAGCGCGGCCTCGGTGGCAGGATTGCTGAAATGGCGAGAGCAGGTGCCTGCTGGAGCACAGGTGGTGTGCGTGCTGACGGGCAATGGCCTTAAGGATCCGGACACGGCCAGCCACCAGGGATCCGCTCCTATCCACACCGGCGTTGTCCCTGAGCTGTCCGCTGTTGCTCGTCTGATGGGTTTCTAGCAGAAACCGCCCGCTGGTTAGGGTCAGGCGTTCCCCTTGGGCGGCGCTCCGTCGCCTATCGGGCATCGCCATCTGGCAAGCGGCATTCCTCTCTCGGCCATACGCTACAGCCCCAGCTCAAAGCCCGCATTGTGCGGAAAGGGCTGTGTCGAGAAATTCCCGGATCAGGGGCAGCACTTGTTCCCCATGCAAGGCAGGGATGGCGTGGCTGGCGCCGGGCAAGATCTTGAGCTGAGCCCCAGGGATCCCTTCTGCGTAGGTTTGGCAGTGCCAGAGGGGAATGGTGTCGTCCTGTTCGGCGGCGATCACCAGGGTGGGGGCCTGAATGTAGTTGAGATAACGTTCAACCGTATCGACGGCAGCTTGTGGGCGCAGACGTTGTCGGAGAAATTGCCGAGCGACCGGCTGCTGACGCAGGGATCCCCGCAACCACAAGAGCTGGGCCAGCTTGTCTTCCCAATGCCACCAGCGGGCCAGCGGAGCGATCGCCCGCAACAGCCAATCCACCCAAGCGCTTTCCCAGAGCAAGGGCCGCAAATGGTTGTAGCGTCTCACAAAGCTGTCGTCGCGGATCCCGGCAGGAGCCAACAAAACCAACCCCCGCAGCGGATACCGCACGGCGTAAGCTGCCGCCACCCATCCCCCAAAGGAATGGCCCACCAAAACCGGAGCAGCTAGGCCCAGCCTTTGGACAAATCCGCGCACAAACTCTACTTCTGCAGCGATGTCGTAGTGCAAGGCCGGTTGGCCGGACTGCCCGAACCCCAGTAAATCCAAGGCAATGCAGCGATATTCGTCTCCCAACCCTTGCATCAGCGGCCACCAGTTGGCGTGAGTGGCCATAAAGCCATGCAGAAACAGCAGTGGGATCCCTTTTCCCCAGTCTCGATAGGCAGCCCAACAGGACTCTGCCCCTGCGATGCTCAGCCCTTTCAATTCCACCCTGTGCAGCGGGATCTCTTGAACGCGGGCCTGTAACTCCGCCAAGCGCTGGGCCAGGGGGAGTCGTTCCAACAGCGTTTGCCTGGTCATCGGCTTGGGGTCAGTAGACACAGACAGATTCAGCAGATGCAGTTTCTTCCGGAGCAGCATTGGCTACAGCGAATGCACCTATACGGAAATATCTCTCGTATCTCTTTGAACAGGGATCCCACTTAACCCACGGAAATCTACCTGGGATCCCATCAACTCGGAAAAGGCCGTAACGCATCGCAACTTAGCCGATCAACTGCAAATGGGGCGGGGGAGTTTTCAGCCAGTCTTGGCGGGTCAGCAGCCCTTGGAGGAAGCGGGTGGCTGCCTGCGATTGATAGCGCTCTGGGTTAAAAGCCAGCCAGAGGGTACGCCGTATCTGTAGCCCTTCCACCGCCAGCTTCCGGAACCGCCCCTGTTCCACATCGGATCCCACTGCCACCATGGACAGAAAGGCCACCCCCAACCCCGCCTGGACGGCATTTTTGATCGCCTCAATCGAGCTGAGCTCCAGCCGCACATTCAATTGGGCCGGGTTAATGCCGTGGCGGTTCAGCACCCGATCGATGGTTTGCCGAGTGGAAGACTGGGGATCCAAGGTGATGAAGGGCAAAGCCAGCAGATCCACAAGAGCCGGAGAGTCGATGGCACACCCGGGAGCACCGACCAACACATATTCATCTTCCGCCAGAGCCATCACCTTCAAGTGCCGCTGCAGCTCAAAGGGGATCTCCCCGCCAACAATGGCCACGTCCAACTGGCCGTCCACCAATTTCTGGGCAATTCGCCGCGTGGATTGCACCAAGAGCTGTACGGAAATTTGTGGATAGCGGCGGTGATATTGGGCGATCAAAGAAGGCATTACATAGGTGCCCACCGTTTGGCTGGCCCCCAGAACCAGATGCCCCCGCTCCATTTCTTGCAAATCCGCCAGCGCCTCGATGGTTTCACGGCACAGCTTGAGGATGCGCTCGCTGTACTGCAGCAGCACTTTCCCGGCATCCGTCAACTCCACCTTGCGCCCACTGCGGTCGAACAACACCACTCCCAACTGTCGCTCCAAGTTCTGCACTTGCAAGCTGACGGCAGGCTGGGAGACAAACAGGCTATCGGCAGCACGGCGAAAACTACCCTGCTGGGCAATTGCCCGCACGATGAGGAGCTGATCTAGAGTAAACGGCAACTCATCCGCCATAGGGAACTCCAAACCCCACAGTGGGATCCCTTACGTTTCCCTGAAAAGCTGGGCAGCCCGCGTTTGGAAACCCACACGAGATCATCATAAACAAGCGAGAAATCCCAAGAGAGCAGCTCAACCCTTTCCCGGCAGCTCGGCTCTGGGGGGTGACCAGCCAAGAGTGGAGAGGAGAGCTCAGAATCTTCGGGCTGTTTCTCTGCCATTCGGAGCAGCTATGCCCACAATACCTACCTGATACATTTACGCTGAACACTGCTGAACATCACTGTTCAACTATGCAGCGATAGCATTCTGTTTGTTTCCAAACAGAATGGCGGTATCCCGCAAAGCTTTGAGTAGAATACCCAAAGCGCAGTTTCCGTGTCGTCTTACTACCAATTTTCTGCTTTGCTTTGGCTACCATGTTGGCAGACTCGAAAGTAAACAGAAAGATCAACTGGTAGTAATCCGTACTGAACATATTATACATTATTTTCAGTATAGTTGAGCTTATTATTGACTAGAGTCATGCTCTCACCGACCGGCGGAAGATGGCTGTTGAGATTATTCTCAACAAACAGGCCGGCAATTCCAGCTCTGGGTTTGGCTTGGTCTCTAGCGAGGGCCGTAGGTTGTCCAATAGCCGCGTCCTTGTCTTTTGGCTGCATCGGCAGCTTCAGTAAGAATGGGGCCGTACTTCAAGCCATCGGTTTGTGGCGACAACAGGCCATGCCCCAAAAACAGCATTTCCTGGTTGATGAGGGTGTTGGCTTGCCAAACGTAGGCAGGCAAGGTGGGAGCAGGGGCTAGGGCAGGATCCAACTCCAAAAACACCTCACGTCCCAGCAAAGCAGTCTGCAAATATTGGCCGGCATTGTAAACTGCCAAAGGGGTTTGTCCGCGCAACTCTGTCCAGTTGGGGTTGATCGGGTCAGGCAAGGGATCGATCCCAATCAGTTGCACCAGCCGCAAATTCAAGTCTCCTTCAAGCTGAACAACCAGGGTGTTGTAGTTGACCACCCGAAACACGGTTGCACGTTTGAGGTCGCGCAGATCCGGACGCGCCATCACTGTTAAAGCCCAAGCGGGTGATGTCGAGAATATCAACGGCAAGGCCAGAAAGCTGCCCAGCTTGATCAGGCTCCGTCCATTGGATGCCAGCAGGGATCTGGAGCGGGGGGAAGTCGGAGCAGAACGCAGGGATTTTTGCAGCATGGACTTTAGCCGTTGCATGGCGGACTTGACAATAGGGATGGTTCGCATGCTTGACCTTTGGATCTCACACCGCCCTCACACCGCCGCCTACTGGGCTTCAACGCGGGATCCGGCTCACCTGCCGTCACTCTACAAAAAATTGGGGCAGATGGGTCAGGTCTGGAAAATCTCTCTCGATTTTTGTCTTGATTTTTAGATGTGCTACCCATCCGGTCAGCAGTTGTCAGCGCTGACAACCTGTGGTTGGTCATTTCGATTCAAACTGGGACACTGTACCCACACCTAAAACATGCATGAAACATGCATGGGGCCACAGGGCTTTTCTCAGCTGCCCAGGCGTCTCACCCTAAACTGAAGTGACTAAGTCCTTCCGAGCAGCAGGATTGTCTTTTGGTCTTCTCTCTTTGCGAAGGAAAGGGGGAGTGCTTGGAAACCTTTTCAATTCAGTTTGAAACAATTACAGTTGTCCAACTCTCAAATCTCTCAAAAGCGCAGCCCCTAGAGGGTAGCAGGGTTCTTTTCGACTGCTTCGGACAAGAGGGAGTTGACCAGCACGGTTACCAACCCCAGTCGATTGCCTGCCAAAATATCCGTCAACAGGCGGTCTCCCACCATAGCCACTGCTTCTACCGGCAAGCCCATCTGGGCTACGGCCCGCCGCAAGGCCCGCCGTGAGGGTTTCCCAGCGCGGTGAATGTAGGGCAGGTTCAGGCTTTCTCCGATTTGTTGGATGCGGCTGCGATTGAGGTTGTTGCTCACCAGCCAAATTTGAAAGTGCGGGCGCAACTGCTCCAGCCAAGCAGCCACAGCGGGATCCACCTCAACCTGTCGGCTCGGCACCAGTGTACCGTCTACGTCAAAGATGATGCCTTTTACCTGCCAGGCCCACAGGTCTTCTGCCCGCAACTTTAAGACAGTGCCGGCCACCACCAGATCCGGTTGCAGGAGCTTGAACCAAGGTTTGTGTACCATCCGCTCCGAAAGACCTACGAAACGCTAACAAACACTGCCAGAGTGTTCAGTGCCTGCCGCGCTTCTGCTTCCTTCCTGCTTCAGCGACCCATGACTAGCGGCAGAGTTCACCCCCACCACCCCGCCAGAGGGATCTCCACAGGCGTCACTTCCCCCAGAGCTTGGGGTAGTTCTGTACCACCGCAACAGGTTTAGGGCTGCATTCAAGTCGCGGTCTAGCTCCAGACCACAACACGGGCAGCAAAACACCCTTTCCTGCAGTGGCATCTTCTGTCGGTGCCCACACCCTGAACACAGTTGGCTGGACGGATAAAACCTATCCGCCACCACCACCTGACAGCCGTAGAGCCGGGCCTTGTACTCTAGCTGTCGCCGTTCGCGATAGCGGGACGGAGTCCTCAACTCGTAGAACCCACAGTCTGACAGGGATCCCGCCAGCTTGCGGTTCTGGAGCAGGTTCTTTACCTGCAAGTCCTCTACCACCACCACCCGGTATCTCTTGGCCAGGTAAGTCGTCAGCTTGTGCAGACTGTCTTGCCGGATGTCTGCCACCCGCTTGTGAGCTTTGCCCAACTGCACCACCGCCTTCTTACGGTTGGCGGATCCCTTCTGCTTGCGGCTCAGCCGCCGTTGCAGCCTAGCCAGCCGCTGCCTGGCCTTGCGGTAGGGCTTTGGATTCGCAAATACTTCCCCGTCGGAGCAGGTGGCCAGGTGATGGATGCCTAAGTCCACTCCCACCACCTCTCCGGTCTTCTCCACCTGGGGTGTTGGAGCTTCGTACTTGAAGGAGATATACCAATGTCCAGCGCGAAGGCTGATGACCACGTTCTTGGGCGTGGTCGCCGGGAGCAGCTCTGCACAGCGCAGCCAACCAAATATGGGCACCTTGATGCGGTTGCCAGAAATGCGGATGCTGCCTTCTAGGTAAAAGCTGTCCTGCACCCCCTTGCGCTTGAAGCGGGGAAACTGACCTAGCCCCTTGCGCCAGCGCTTAAGGGCCTGCTCCAGGTTGCGGAGTGCCTGCTGAGGGGCGCATTTGGAGACCTGGTAGTACCAGGGATGCGCTTGCTTCACTTCAGCTACCAGGCGCTTGTGCAGGTCAATGGCGGTGGGGAGTTTTTGCTGGTTCTCCAGGGCTTGCCGACAGACCTCTAGGCCCCAGTTGTAGGCGTGGCGGGCTACCCCAGCATGTTGAGCTGCTAGAGTTGTTTGCTTGTGGTTGAGGATGAGTTGTGTTTGGAAGCCCAGTAACATGTCCGCCACACCGCAAAGCGTCCATGAGTTTCGTGCAACTTTTGGCTTGGCGCTCACCAGCCTCTTCCAGCTTTAGGTAGCCAATGTTGACTACTGTAAGGTTTTCGGCCTACTGCTGTCAGCCCTCCTCGGCTAAGGACTGGGTTGAGGACTATGGTGGGATCCCTGGGCAGCTTGCCGACGCTCTTGAATAATTTGCAATTGGGCTGCCTCGTGCTCTGCTAGGGTTTTGCTGAAAATGTGAGTGCCATCGTAGCGGGCCACGAAGTAGAGATAGTCGGTTTGCTCAGGCTGCAAAACGGCTTTTAGGCTGGCCAAGCCCGGACTGGCGATGGGACCAGGGGGCAAACCCGGGTTGAGGTAGGTGTTGTAGGGAGAGGGGGTGCGCACCTCCGCAAGGGTGAGGCGGCGGTCTGGGGTTTGCCGGATATTCAAGGCATATTCCACCGTCGGATCGGCTCCCAGGGGGATCCCTTTCTTAAGCCGGTTCAGAAAGACACCTGCAATCAAAGCGCGTTCTTCCGGCACCACGGCCTCCCGCTCCACAATGCTGGCCAGGGTAACCCACTCGTGCAGAGACAGGGAAGTGGTGTGCTGGCGAAACAGGGGCAGGGCCACCGCGACAAATCGCTGCAGCATGGCGTCGACCACTATTTGGGCCTTTTCCCGATCCGGCAGGGATCCCTCCACCTGTTCGATGGGGAAAAGATAGGTGTCTGGGAACAGGTAGCCTTCTAGAGAACTCAAGTGGGGGGGCAGCCAATCGAGGGGGGGAATCACCCGGGTCACGGCAATGAAGGCATCGGCTGCCAGCCAGTTGCGCTGGGCCAGAGCCTCTGCCATTTGCTCGATGCGCCAACCCTCCGGGATGGTCAGACGTCTTTGCAGGATCCTTCCCTGCCGCAGTTGCTGGGCCACGGCCAGCATGTCCTGGTTGGGATCCAAAGCGTAGGTGCCCGCCTGAAACACCCAGTCGCGCCCGAAGGTGCGGCTCCACAGCTCCCAAGCCAGAGCTGAGCGAATCACCCCTGCTTGGCGCAGTTTTTGCCCGATCAGACGGCTGCTGCTGCCCGGCTGGATTGTTACTTGGATCGGTTCTGGGCCGCCCACCGGCTGGAGCCAGGTCTGCCACTGCCAGTAGCCCAATCCCCCGACCAGAACCAACAGGAAAATCAAGCTCTGCAAAAGACGCCGACCCCAGCGTTCGCGTAAGCGTTGCGTAGCAACATGGGGTGACCTGGGTATAGCGCCTTGGGCAGCAGAGCATTTGGGCAAGACGGGATCCTTTTGGGCCGAATGCTGAACGTAAACTACCCGACACCAACCGCTAGGCGGTACGGAGCGGGCTTTTAGTAGCCCTGCAGTTAGCAAGCCAACCACGAGCCTCTGGGGTGGTTTACAGCACCCCCAATCGACCGTTACCAGTGCCTTAAACAACCGTTTCTGGTGTCCGCAGTATTGTTATAGCATTCCTCCCGACACCGACCCTACGGGTACAGTGCGGGGCTCCTGCAATTTCTAGCTGATCTGTCATTGCCTTTCCCTCCAAACGGCCTGAGCACACCCTTGAGCCAGGCTATCCTTCGGACTCAATCCTGGCTAGGGCGTCGCCGGACTCTCAAGGCCGATTTCCCCCCTAACTTGGGATCAACTCTCCTGGGCTGGGGATCCCGTTGTTCTCGACCGTCCGCTGTCCGATCCAAGTGCCGATAGGTTCTCCCTGCACCACTCGATAAATATTGCCAGGGGTAGTCAGGTCAAAGACCACGATGGGCAATTGATTTTCCTTGCAGAGGGCGATGGCGGTGCTGTCCATAACCCGCAGATCGCGGTTCAGCACATCCTGATAGCTGAGGACATCGTAGCGGCGGGCCTGAGGGTGAGTCTTGGGATCCGCATCGTAAACTCCGTCCACCTTGGTGGCTTTGAAAATCACCTCGGCATCGATCTCCGCCGCCCGCAAGGCCGCAGTGGTATCGGTGGTGAAGAAGGGGTTGCCAGATCCTGCCCCAAAAATCACCACCCGCCCCTTTTCCAGGTGACGAATGGCGCGGCGACGAATATAGGGCTCCGCCACCTCCTGCATGGCGATGGCCGTCTGCACCCGGGTGGGGATCCCGGCTCGCTCAATGGCATCCTGCAGGGTTAAGGCGTTGATGACGGTGGCCAGCATCCCTACGTAGTCGGCAGAAGCCTGATCCATCCCTTGGGCAGCCGCCTCTTTGCGCCCGCGCCAGATGTTACCCCCTCCCACCACAATCGCCACCTGCACACCGGCCCGTACCACTGAGGCCACTTCGCCGGCAATGGACTTCAAGACCTCGGGGTCGATCCCGTAGGGGCGCTCCCCCATCAGGGCTTCACCACTCAACTTCAGTAGAATCCGTCGATATTTCATGCTTATCCGCTCCGGCCCACCCCTGCATACGATAGCAGGTTTGTTGAACTAGCTCCGCTCACAGGATTGACCGACAGAGCATCTCGACAAAAACAACCTTACTGCTGTTCTTCGCCAGCGCTGGCCTCGTTGTCGCGGGGGGCAGAACGGAAGCGGCGGCCATTGCGAGCACGACTTTTTTGGAACTGTTTGGCATATTCGCGGTTGCGCTCGGCTTTTTCCCGCTTCAGATTGCGTTTTTTGGCCATGCTGGTTTTCCTGACCGGTTGTCCGGACTCAAGTGAAGGTCCTCAGTTTGAAGTGTCAAAGTGAGGCGCTCTTAATCCTATCACGCTTTGCCGAAGCCATCCTGAAGCCCTCTGCTCAGCCGGCTATGGGCAGGGATCCCCACAACAAGACTAGGCCCATCACAACAAACCCCACGCCTGCCAGGGTTTTGATCCAGCGAGGTGGGATCAGGCGGGCCACCCAAGCTCCTGCCCACACCCCAATTAGGCTGGTGCTGATCAAAGCAGCAGCAGCGCCCAAAAAGATTACCCCAGCGTTTTGCGAGCGGGCACTGAGGAGCAGGGTCGCCAATTGGGTTTTATCGCCCATTTCGGCCAGCAGAATCGAGCCAAAGCTCACTAGGGCGGCCCGTCCGGCCATTTGCCGCAGCAAAAAAGACGGGGTTCGGCTGTCGTTGTCTTGGATCAACACGTTCCTCGGTTGTTCTCCACTCTGTCCTGCCGGGTTGGCATCGGCTGCTCAGGGAGGCTAGCCCTCTGGGAGCTTGTTCCCCCGCCACTCCTGCCATAATACATAGCCCCCGATCATCAGGAACCCTGCACCCGCCAACCATTGTAGCCAGCCCGGGGGAATGACTTGGCCCAGACCTTCTCCCAGCACCACGCTGAAAAAACTGGCGGTCACCAAGGCACCGGCGGAACCGAAAAAGATCGCCCAAGGAGATTGGGATTGGGCACTCATGAGCAAGGTTGCCAACTGGGTTTTGTCGCCCATTTCCGCCACAAACACGGTTAAAAAAGTAACAAGCCAGAGCTGCAGCGGGGATCCCTCAGGAAGATTGCTGTCGGAAGAGGGGGGGGTAGTGAGGGGCAGTGCCGTCGGAGGCCCAGTACTGGGGGCGGGAGACAAAGCCAAACTCTCCCTGGCGGGCTTGAAATCCGCAGCGGATCCATCCCCGTAAAGATAGTGCTGCCCAACGGCCAAGAAGCCAAAACAGAGAGCCGAGGACAAGGCAATCAACCCCAAGCCCAGGGCCATTTGCCCCTGCCAAGAACGCGGCGCAGCCATGGCGTCAGATCCTAACCACCGACATGCAGCTTATCCTGTTTTCAGCCGCTTCTGGAGGAGACAAGGGCGCTAGAGTAAACGCTAGAGTAAAAGAATCAGGGGCGTTGGCCGAGCGGTTTAGGCAGCAAACTCATAATTTGCCTTACACAGGTTCGATCCCTGTACGCCCCATGGGGAATTGCTGGACGAGGTTTCTGGGTTGAGGGCTGTTGACAGCGGGCCAAGTCGATCTCAATTCCCAAACTGGGAGGGCGGACATAGGACTGCGTTCCGCTAACGCGACCGAGGTCACTCTGGGCTGAGAGAGAACCGGTTGGGCACAGTTTCAAAGACGCGGGTTCAGCTCCGTGCGGGATCCCGTATCCCCAGAGCGAGGGATCCAACGCTCAGGCAAGGTGGCAGGGGATCCCCATTGGGACTGGAGCTGGCTGAGGAATTGTCCCTGCTGGGTGCGAAAGCCGACCAGATCGGATCCGCCATTCATCAGGGCAAACCAGATGTCCCCCTGCTCGGTTGGCAATACACCCGCCAAGGTGCTGACGCTCCTCAAGGTGCCCGACTTGGCGATCAAGATCCCCGGTAACAGCCGCCGTTCCAACACCCCCACATCCTGGCCGACGACGGCAAAAGCATCGGCAAGAGAGAGCCCCTGCTCCTCCAGAAGAGATTGGATCGCTCGAAGCATAGCTACATTGGCCCGCGGAGAAATGCGGTTTTCCACCCCCAACCCGGAGCCGTTGATCAGTTGCAGCTCTTCTGCCGGGATCCCGGCGATGGCCCGGGCGATTTGGGCCACTTGGTCTGCTCCCCCCACCGCATCGGCCAACATCTCGGCCATGGAATTGTTGCTGTAGAGGTTCATCAGCTTGACCAAGTGAATGAGGGGGGGCGATTCATGTCTGAGCAAAACCTGGGCGGCAGGCGGGATCTGCTGGGCAACCCGTACCGAGCCCAAGATCTCCACCTGCGGTCTGGGTGTGCCGGGGGGTAAGGTTTGAAATTGGGCCTCCGCCTCTGGCGGCCAGCGCCGCCCATCCAGCCCCTGCCGCAACAGGGATCCCGATTGCGCCACATCCCGGGAAAAGTTCATGTAAAAGCGGCCCACCACCACCAGATCCCCGCGCACCTGGCGGATCCCATAGGCATTGAGCAGGTTGCCGACGGAGAAGGCTTCCTCCCAGACAAACAAGGGATCCTCCCCCCCCAGAACCCAGAGATCCTCCTGTAGAACTCCCTCAGCAGTTAAGGGGCCAGTGGCCAGCCAGGTGGTAACAAAGCGGTGCTGCGGGCCAAAGTGCTGCAAAGCGGCCAGGGTCGTTGCCACCTTGGTCAAAGAAGCAGCCGGCAAGGGTGTGGATCCCTGATGCTGTCCCAAAACGAGGATTCTGTCCCGCTGAGGCGAAGGATCCTCCATCTGCAGCCAAACCCCCTGAGCCGCGGGCGAAAACCCCCGACCGGCCAACTGAGCCAGATAGGTTTCCACCTGAGGTTGCAGGGATCCCTGCTCCGTCGCCTGGGAATGGGGAGACAAACCCAGCAACAGAATGGCCGCCGAGAACAGTCCAACCCAGCTGGAAACCAGCTGTCTGCTGGGCCAGCCCCGCAGATGTCGTTCGCGATGGCGGCGCGGTTCCCCTGCCATAGGCATAGCGCGTTTCACGGGAAGCCCCCTCTGAACATCCCAACGGTGGAGGGGACGGATCCCTCAGCTCATCAATTCCCAGCCACCCTCTTCCACGGGCTCCACATCGATGGTGCCGGGGGGCGTTTGCCGATAAAAACGTCCGTCTGCAACAAACAGCGGCTCTCCACAATTGGGGCAAAAGAAATGGCTGCCCTCAATGGCTTGCGATTCCGACCCACACACCGGGCAGCGATCGGTGGTAATCCAGCGGCGCGCCCACCAGCGAAAGGCCAGGAGCACCAATACCGGCAAGGACAGCAAAAACAGCAACAGAGCCACCAATCCGGCGACCAGCCACCCCAGCCCGACACTGGTCAGCAAAGCTGCCAACGCCAGGGATCCCAGCCAGAACCCCCAGCCACCCAGAGAAATGGAATAGGTTTTGGGCTGCTCAAACCGCATTTTCGTTTTCCTTCCCCGATCACTACGCTTGCCAACGCTGTCAGGATGCCGCGGGCCTTTTCTTGAGTATGTTAGCCTAGGCGCGCCCGAACACCAGAAACAGTCCGCCACATGGCTCTGCTCTGTAGGCTAGCTCATCCCGGATGGATGAGGGATTGGGTTTCCCGCACCCTTCCCGAGGCTCTCCCGGCAGCCCATGCGCCTCAGTTGCGTCCCTGTTCTATTGGGCCTCTCCTATTGAGCCTGTCCATTGAGCCTGAACAATGTCTTCAGCAACCAGTCTTCAGCAACCAAGTCGGGTGGCGTCGTCATAAATGAAGTTATTATCAATTACAGAACTTATTGACTGTTACGGCGACGTTGCCCAACAGCGGAGGGGCGGCATCATGGTCTACACCGAAGAGGCGTTCAAGGCAGAGCTCAATGCCAAAGGCTGGCGAGCCACTCGGCAGCGGGAGATCATCCTGCAAACGTTTCAAAACTTGCCTGAGGGCACGCATCTGAGCGCGGAGGAGTTGCACAAAAAGTTGCGGGAAGAAGGCCACAACATTAGCCTTTCCACCATTTACCGCACCGTCAAGCTGATGTCCCGCATGGGCATTTTGCGAGAACTGGAACTGACCGAAGGGCACAAACATTACGAGATCAACCAGCCGGCCCCCCACCACCACCACCATCTGGTGTGCGTCAAGACCAACAAGGTGATCGAGTTCAAAAACAACGCCATTCTTAACATTACTCAGAAGGTGGCCGAAAAGTACGGCTTCAAAGTGTTGGACTGCCAGCTCACCATCATCGGCATCAGCCCGGAGGGGCAGCGCTCGATTTTGTAGTCAAAAGTCCCTAGGGCTCAGGTTCTGAGGCTTTCCCAGCAGGGGAACCGTACTGGGCTGGGGAAGGATGGGGATCCCGTTGACGGGAGGAAATGCCAAAATAGCCCCTGTGAAGTCGAAAGCCATTGACAGTTGAAGCAATAGCTGAGCTTACCCCACCCAATCCGGGAGATGGCTATGAACGAGCAGGAAGTGGTGCAGTGGCTGGAGCAGGCGCTGGCCAATCCCCACCTTAGATTACAGGCCAAAGCCCAACCGCTCCGGGACAGCCCCAAGGCTTATGCCCTTGTCATTATGATCAACCGTCCTGCCGGCCTTTCTCTCAACTACGAGGAGTTGACGGCCTGGTTCCAAAAGGCAATCCCCACTCGTTACCCCCAAGTCAAACGGTTGGCCCTCTACAGCCGCCCCATGGGCCAGCAGGCTGCCGATTGGAAAACTCAGGTGAGGTTGGATCCGGAGCCGACAACGACCAGATGGGATCCCGGGATGGAGTTCTCAGAGAGTCTGGATCTAAGCCGCTACTGCTTTGTCAGCGATCGCCAGTTGCTTACTGCCGACCTTCCTCAGCCGCCTGGTTTGCTCCGCCAGGCGGTTTTGGGTTTTCACGGCCTCACTTCTGGGCAAAAACAGGAGGTTCTGCCCCTCTTGCCCACCTTGTTTCGCAATCCCAGCACCGTCTCGACGGTGATGCTGTCGGTGGAGGCAGCCCTGTGGCTGGAGCCTCTGAAAAGCCTGAATCCTCACGAGCTGCGTCTACTGAGCGTTTGGCTGAGCCGCTATTGCTTCAACCCCAGCCGCACCCTAGCGGAATTGGATCCCGCCACCTCAGGTCTCAAAACCGGACAAACCAAGCGCAGCTACCGCGCCCCTCAGGTGGGGGTTTCGCTAATGTTGGCCAGCTTTGCCGGCAACCTGACGGCGGCCTCAGGTGTGACCCTGAGCCTGATGTTCGGTATGGTGTTTGTGCTTTTCCTGACCGTCTTGGGCAGCTTAGAGGGGGGATTCTCTCTGGGCTCTTTCATCTTCGCCATTCTGCTCACCCTCGCCTTCAATGCCCTGATCTTCTTTTTGTCCCCTTGGCTGATGGACTGGATCCAGCACAGCCTCTATGGCACCGAGTGGGTAAGCTTGGCGGAAATTGGGCGTCGCAGCCCAGAGAGTGCAGAGGTGATTCAACGGGTTTGCCGCCAGTACAAGCTGAAGCAGCCGAAGCTGGGGCTGATCCGCGACCAAAACCCCACTGCTTTTACCTACGGCAGCCTGCCGGACACGGCCCGCATTGTTGTCAGCGAAGGGTTGTTCACCTACTTGGAAGATGAAGAGGTGGCTACGGTCTATGCCCACGAGCTGGGGCATGTGATCCACTGGGATTTCGCCGTCATGACCCTGGCTTCCACGTTGGTGCAGATTCTCTACCTTCTTTACGTCTACATGCGGGATGCGCGCGACAACGGCAAAAGGGGCAGCCTCCGCTCCCTGGCCTTGGTCGCCTACTTTTTCTACGTGGCTGGCTCCTATTTATTGCTCTATCTGTCGCGGGTGCGGGAGTACTTTGCCGACCACTTTGCTGCCGAAACCACCGGCAACCCCAATGGGCTCTCGCGGGCTTTGGTGAAAATTGCCTACGGCATTGTGCAAGAGGGAGAGCGGGAGCGGGATGAGGAAACCCGACAGCGCAGTGCTCGCCTGCTGGAAGGAACGCGGGCTTTGGGGATCTACGATGCCAAGGCGGCTGTTACGGCGGGGACGGCCTACCGGGTGGCGGCGGATCCCGGCCAGGTGGGCAGGGTATTTTTGTGGGATCTGTTTAACCCTTGGGCCTGGTGGATGGAGCTGAACTCCACCCATCCCCTCACGGGCAAACGGGTACGGGCGCTGAGCACCTATGCGGAGCAACTGGATCTGCCGGTGGAATTCGACATGGCCGACGTGGTCGCCCAGGGCAAGCGGCTCAACCGACAGCAGCTCTACGGGAACTTCCTCCTGGATGTGCTGCTGTTGAACGCCGAGTGGCTGGGGGCAATCGCGGGGGCACTGCTCGGGATCCCGGCTTTGCGGATGGGCTTCTATGACATCCTTGCCGGGCTGACCCTGATGGGGGTGGGCTTGGGCCTGCTGCTGAAGATGACGGTGATGTACCCCAGTCTAGAAAACCCGCCGGCGTTGACCGTGCTGAAGGCGATGAGCAATCCCTACGCCAGCCCTCTGCGTGGGCTGCCGATGCAGTTGGAAGGGCGGGTGATTGGGCGAGGGGATCCGGGCTATCGCTTTGGCTCCGATCTCAAGTTCCAGGATAAGACCGGCATGATCTTCCTACGCTATGCTTCCCGCTTTGGGCCGCTGGGCAACTTCCTGTTCGGGGCGTACCAGGCAGGGGGGTTGATCGGCCAAGAGGGATCCGCGGTGGGGTGGTTCCGACGGGGGGTGGCCCCTTACCTGGATCTGGCCCGCTTTCAAAGCCGCCATGGCCAGCTCATCACCAGCTACCATCCCTTCTGGCAGGCTATGTGGGCTGTGCTGTTGTTAGTGGTTGCCCTGCTGGTGATGCTGTTCTAGAGGATCGCGATCCTCAGCAGCGAAGAGCTCGCCTAGGCCATTGGGATTGGCTACTTTTGCCCACCGTTGACGCGGGCGTAGTCGTCGCTGAAGCGGACGATATCATCTTCGCCCAGGTACTGGCCATTTTGCACCTCGATAATCACCAGAGGGATGACGCCGGGGTTTTCCAGACGATGCTTGGTGCAAGGGGGCACATAGGTGGATTGGTTGGCCGTAATGAGCTTTTCTTCGTCTCCGCAGGTGACCTTGGCGGTGCCGGCAACGACGATCCAGTGTTCGCTGCGATGGTAGTGCAACTGCAGGCTAAGGCGATGCTTGGGCAGCACCACGATCCGCTTGATTTTGTAGCCAGGGCCCTCTTCCAGCACTGTAAAGCTGCCCCAAGGCCGACTTTCAGCATTGCTCTCGATCAGCTTGTTGAGGGTTTCGGCAGAGAGGGAAGGCGAAGGTTTTTCCGGTGAAGCCAGATTGGCATTGGGGGTTTCCAGCATGAGATGCTCTCCTTGGGAGGCCTACCTGTAGCTTATCTCAACAACCAACTCGAAGTCTGTTTGTTTATCTTTAGAACCACCAACAGATCGGCTTCAGCTCCTGGGGATCCCCAGCCGGTTCAGGTTTGGTGGGGTAGTGGTTAAAATCCTGTGGAATCATGAAAAAGATTTCTGCTCTGCAAAAAGGCCACTTCCCCATGCGTTCTTCCTCTTCTGTCCCTTCTTACCCGGTTCACATCCATGACCGCCAACGGGACACTCACTATCTAATCCAGGTGCCGGCGGATCAATACATTTTGGCCAGCGCCGAGGCCCAAGGGATCCAACTGCCCTTTGCCTGTCGCAACGGCGCCTGTACCACCTGTGCGGTGCGGGTACGGCGGGGATCCCTGTACCAGCCGGAAGCCATGGGCATTTCGCGGGAGTTGAAGGAGCAGGGGTATGGGCTGCTGTGCGTGGGCTATGCCCGCTCGGAGCTCTGGGTAGAAACCCAAGATGAAGATGAGGTGTACGAGCTGCAATTTGGGCGTTACTTCGGCCAGGGGCGGGTAAGGCCAGGGATCCCCCTTGAGGATGAGTGATGTCTTCTTCGGCACCGGTTTTGTCTCAACAACTGTCGCCGGATCCCTTGCCCTCTCAGCCGAGGGGCTGGCTGCTGGCGGCAGCGGCGCTGATCCCGGTGAATCTGGCCCCCAGCTTGCTGTTGGCTTTGGTGGGAACGATTCAGGGTTATACCCGCTGCGGTGGCCGGATCCTGCGGGATCCTCTATTTGGACTGGCGGCTCTCCTGAGCCTGGCTGTGGTGGGAGTGGCCTTTTGGGGGGAGGATTGGCGACTGAGCCTGCCGGGGATGTTCAACTACTGGCCTTTTTTGTTGATGCTGCCGGCCTTTGCCGATGCGCTGGCCTCTCGCGGTAGCGGGACGGAGTTCCATCCTGTAGGCCGTCGGCGTTTGGCCCAGATGTTGGTGTTGGGCAGCGGGCTGATGCTGCTTTTGGGTTGGGGAGAAGTGCTGTGGGAATGGCAGGGGCACTTCTTCTTGGGGCCGGTTTGGATTACGGGGGTTGCCGGGGGAGAGCGACCGGCGGCAGCCTTCACTTCCCCCAATACGCTGGCCATCTACCTGGTGATCCACCTGTGCTTGGCAGCAGGGCTGTGGCTGGATCAGGCCGACAAAGACTGGCCGAGGGTGGTAGGGCTGGGAGCTGTGTTGGGGCTGGGATCCCTCTTGTTGCTGCTGACGGCCTCTCGCAACGGCTGGGGAGCGGGGGGGCTGGCGCTGGTGATGGGGCTGGCCCTGCGGCGCTGTTGGTGGGGGATCGGGATCTTGGTCGGCATAGGGTTGGCTGGTTTGGCTGCTGCTTGGGATTGGCCGGGCTGGCGGGCCGTAGTGCCCCGATTGATTTGGAGCCGTCTGGCAGACACCTTCGATCCTCAAGCGCTCTACTTTAGTTCCACCGCTAACCGGCTGGATGCCTGGCAATTCGCCCTGCAGATGGTGCAGGAGCGGCCCTTGACCGGTTGGGGCTGGCAAAGCTTTGCCGCTCTTTACAATGCTCAAGATCCGCCGGAGCTGCTGGGCCATTGCCACAATTTGTACCTGCACCTGGCGGCTGAGGGTGGGATCCCGCTGTTGTTGGGCCACCTGATCCTGTGGGGTTGGATTTTGGCGCGGGGATGGCATGCTTGGCGGCGCTCGCAAGAAAGTGTCCTGCTGGGGATGCTGCTGGCCTTGACAGCGTTTTTTGCCTCAGGGCTTTTGGATGTGGTGATGTTGGATGGCCGCATTCACCTGCTGGTAACCTTACTCTTGGGGGCAGTTTGGGGAGCCAGCCTTGAGCGGCAAAGGGACTCCATCTCCGGCAAAGAGCAAGCCCAGAGAGGTTACCGTTGAGTGCTGCAATGGGATATCCCTTAGCTGGCAGTGAGCCCGGAGTCCATCAGTTGCTCACCGATTTTTGCGACGCGGAAGCAAGCTACAGCCAAGGGGCAGTTTACCTGTAGAGGGTCTTTGCGGTGAACCTGTACCGAGATGTGCTGTGGCCTCTGCTTTTTTCTGGGCTGAGAGCCGACCCGGAAGCGGTCAAGATGGGCCTGCTGCGCGCCTTGCATTGGATCGATGCCACCCAGGCCACCGGGATCCTATCGGCTCTGGAGCGACTGTTTTGCTACCGGGATCCCCGGCTATCGGTGTCGCTGTGGGGCCTTACCTTTCCCAATCCCCTTGGATTGGCTGCGGGCTTCGACAAAGATGGCCTGGCTCTGGGCGTCTGGCCCAGCCTAGGATTTGGTTTTGTAGAGGTGGGCACCATCACTCCTCAGCCCCAACCGGGCAACCCCAAACCTCGCCTGTTTCAACTGCCCCAAGATCGCGCCGCCCTCAACCGCATGGGCTTTAACAACCAAGGGGCGGCGGCTCTGGCGGAACGGTTGCGCCGGCTACAGCAACGTCCCATCCCCATTGGAATTAACCTGGGCAAAGCCAAAATCACCCCTCTGGAAGAAGCGGCTGCCGATTACCTGGCCAGCTTCCAGCTGCTCCAGGAGCTGGGGGACTACTTTGTGGTCAACGTCAGCTCCCCCAACACGCCGGGGCTGCGATCCCTGCAGGCTGCTGAGCAACTGGAGCCCATCCTATCTGCCTTACAGCAGGAAAATCAGAAGCGAAAACCCCTCCTGGTGAAGATCGCCCCCGATCTGGACTGGCCCGACATTGACAGCATCCTGGAGCTGGCCCAAGACCATCAACTGGCCGGGATTGTGGCCACCAACACCACCCTGCGCCGCGATAACCTGAAAACCCGTTTCCTGCCTGGCCGCGGGATCCCCTTCGCACCAGCGGAGTCTAGGCCAATCCTTGCAGAAGCCGGCGGGATCAGCGGTGCCCCCTTGCGGGAGCGTTCCACCCAAGTCATCCGCTACATCCACCGCTCCACCCAAGGAAAATTGCCCATCATCGGAGTGGGGGGCATCTTCACTTTGGCCGACGCCTTGGAGAAACTGGAAGCGGGAGCCAGCCTGCTGCAGGTCTACACCGGCTGGGTTTACGAAGGGCCGGGTATGGTGCCGCAATTGCTCCGAGGCCTAGCCCGCTCTTCTCCCCCCAGCCCTGATGTTACACTTCCCCCAGAGAATACCCCTGTGGGTCAGATCCAGGCGTAAGATCGTTAGGGATCCCTGAGGAAGCTTGCCGGTGAACCTGCTGCAACACCTCTTCAAAACCCCCCATCCGGTCATTGGGGTGGTTCATTTGTTGCCGCTGCCCACCTCACCCCGTTGGGGGGGGGACTTGGAGTGGGTGATCGCTCAGGCAGAACAGGCGGCTACCGCCCTGGCTGCAGGAGGGGTAGACGGGATCCTCGTCGAGAACTTTTACGATGCCCCCTTTGCCAAGGATCGGGTGGACGCAGCGGTGGTCAGCGCCATGACCGTCATCGTCCAGCGGCTGAAAACCTTGGTCTCGCTGCCGGTTGGGATCAATGTCTTGCGCAACGATGGCTGCAGTGCTCTGGCAATTGCCGCCTGCGTGGGAGCGCAGTTCATCCGGGTGAATGTGCTCTGCGGGGCGATGGTGACCGACCAAGGCATCATTGAGGGGAATGCCCACCGCCTGCTGCGCTATCGCCGGGAGCTGGGGGCTAACATCAAGATTTTCGCCGATGTGCTGGTGAAACACGCCCAACCCCTAGGTCCCATCAGTCTGGATGCGGCCATCACCGACACGGTGGAACGTGGCCTGGCCGATGCCATCATCCTTTCCGGCTGGGCCACCGGCAAGCCACCCCTTCTGGAGGAGCTGGAGCTGGCCCGCAAAGTTGCTCCTCAGGTGCCGCTGCTCATCGGCTCGGGGGCTACTGCTGAAAACATCGGCAGCCTGATCCGGCGGGCAGATGGCGTGATTGTGGCCAGTTCTCTGAAGCGGTCTTCCCGTTCCGCAGGCATGCCGGCAGGCTATTCGGATCCCTTTCCCATGATCGACCCGATTCGGGTGCGGCAGTTTGTGGAAGCACTGCACCTTGCGCTCCGTGAGCGGGCCTCCAACCATGCTTGTCTGGCTGCTCCCGGCTCTGGTTCCAACTAGCCGTTGGCGCTAGGATTGGGATCTGGCTGCAATGGAGCGCTCCTCTTTAGACTATGTCATCAGACTATGTCATCCCTTGATCTGGAGGGCTTGGATTCTGTATACCACCCTTCTGGTTCGGCTCTTGGGCCTGCAGAAGAAGCCTTTTGGAGCTCTGTTCCGGCTCGCACCCCCCGCATTTGGGTTGTCGATGATGACCCAGTGGTTCGTTGCTACATTATCAATGTTCTCACAGGCTCCCAGTACTACGTGGAAAGCTGGGAAAGCGGCCGAGCAGCTTGGGATTCCTTGCAAAGCTTGGAAGAGAGCGAGTGGCCCGACATGGTGATCTGCGATTGGGTCATGCCTGAGATGTCGGGGGTAGAGTTCTGTCGCCGTCTCAAGGGATCCGCCGCAGGGCAGTTCGTCTATTTCATTTTGCTCACGTCCCGTTCTGAAGTTGAGGCTCGGGTAGAGGGGCTGGATGCGGGGGCGGATGAATTCATCACCAAGCCGGTCGATCCTGAGGAGCTGCGAGCGCGGGTGCGGGCAGGGTTACGTCTCCAGCGGCTCACCCAAGCTTTGGCCCAGGCCAACCGGCAGTTGCGAGCCCGCAACGAGTTGTTGGAGTCTTTGTCTTTGACGGATCCCTTGACCGGGGCGTTGAACCGGCGAGCTCTGGATCAGGCGCTGCCCCATTTGCTCAAGCAGGTGGGAGCCCGCGGGGAAGCTCGCTACCGCTATCTCTGCCTGCTGATGATGGATGTAGATCACTTTAAGCAAATCAACGACAGCTACGGCCACTACATCGGCGACTGTGTGCTGCAGGCCATCGTCGGGCGGCTGCAAAATCAACTGCGGCCCTCCAGCCTGCTCTACCGCTATGGTGGGGAAGAATTTGTTTGCCTTACGCCCGGACTTAGCCCCTCTCGCTGTGGTCGCTACGCAGAGTCTCTGCGGCAGGCTATCGCCAAACGGCCCATTGACATCTCCCCCAAGCGCAGCTTGCCGGTTACCCTCAGCATTGGTGGGATCGTGCTCAGCGAAGACTACTGCCCAGAACCGGAAACCGCCTTGCAGCAGGCGGATAGCGCGCTCTACCAGGCCAAGCAGGCAGGGCGCAACCGAGTTCACATCCTCACCCCAACCCCAGAGGTTTATCTGCCCTGATACATTTACGCTGAACACTGCTGAACATCACTGTTCAACTATGCAGCGATAGCATTCTGTTTGTTTCCATTCGCGTTAGCGGGACGGAGTCCAAACAGAATGGCGGTATCCCGCAAAGCTTTGAGTAGAATACCCAAAGCGCAGTTTCCGTGTCGTCTTACTACCAATTTTCTGCTTTGCTTTGGCTACCATGTTGGCAGACTCGAAAGTAAACAGAAAGATCAACTGGTAGTAATCCGTACTGAACATATTATACATTATTTTCAGTATAGTTGAGCTTGTTATTGACTAGAGTCATGCTCTTCCAGCGGATAGCCAGAGGCCACCGCCAAGGCTTCCAGAGAGCGAACGCCTGTGTAGGTGCGGCCATTGATGATCCAGGTGGGATAGCTGGTGATCCCCGCTTCTGTGCATTCTTGAGCTTGGGGAGTGCCGGGGCCGTTGGGGGAGCACTCCACGTAGGGCACTTGCTCAAAAGCCGATCCGAACAGCTCCTTTTGGTCTTGACAATGGGGGCACCAATAGGCCCCGTACATAGTGCCGCCGATCTGCCGCAGGTGGGCTGCTAACCCTACCGCCAGGGGGCTAGGCGGGGGAACTTGGTTGGCGTACACCCCAATCGTGGTCACCAACGTGAGAAAGGCCACCAGAATGTAGCTGAAGGCCAGCTTGCCCCAATCCAACCAGCGGTGGCCCAGCACGGTCACCAGCCCCAGCCCCGCCACCAAGATAATCGCGGTGGTGCAGTACATGCAGAATTGCCGTAGCACTGCCACCATCAGGTAAAGCATGTACATCTCAAAGGCGGTCATGGCGGAAACCAAGCCAAACAGGGCCGGCCAGCGCCACCGCTTCACCAATGGGAGCCCATCCGGCAGCACCGCCAGCGCCAAGACTCCCAGAAACCCCAGCAGGCCAACAGCCGCTGTCGGGATCCCCAAAAACTCTGCCCAACGGCTGGAGAGCACCAGATCACACCCCCCATCCCCCGTGCAGAAGGCAGCGGGCTGCTCCGTCAGCTTGGTGTAGGTGAGATAGGCCGTCAGCAGGGATCCCAGGCTGGCCAAGATCGCCAAGATCAGACGGGAATGGCGCTGCAGCCAGGTCTCTTCTTGGGCTTTAAGTTTGAGATAAGAAGCCATGGAGTTGCAGGGGTTTCAGCAGTTGGACACCCCCGATTATAGTGGGGTGGAGCTGGGCTCGTCCGTGGGATCCGACGCAGAAGAGCGCACCTGGGCGGCAAACCTGTCTCCCAGCGGATCCAGCTCCCATAGGGATCCCAGTTTGGAGTCGGAGATAGGCCGGTCGCAGAGGCCCCAACGGCGGCGGAAGTAACGGGCCAGATCTTTTTCTGCCAGGGCCAGGTAGACCGGGCGACCATGAGGGCAAGTGTGGGGATTGGCGGTGCGCTGCCAAGCTTCCAACAGCTTTTGCATCTGCTCCAAGGTCAGCGGGATCCCATTGCGCAAGGCCCCTCGACAGGCCACCGCCACCTGGGCTGCTTGCACATCTTGACAACGGCTGAGCTCTAGCAGGGATCCCTGCACCTCTTCTGGATCTTCCGACTCCAAAGCCAAAGGGAGGCGTCGAATGAGATGGGTATTGGGGCCGAAGGGTTCCGGCTCCAGCCCCAACTGCTCCAACCGCTCCAGGGCTTGGGGCGATAGTCCTTGCAGCGTTACGGGCGTCGCCGGTGCCACCAGTTGCCAATGCTGCTGGATGTACTCATAGCGAACTCGCTCGTGGGCCAGGTGTTGCTCCACCAGCCATAACCCCTGGGGGTGCTCTGCCAAGATGTAGGTCCGATGCAGTTGGGCCAGCGCCTTGAGGGGGGGCAGGAGAGAAGTTGGGCGGTCAGAGGGAGGAAAACGGCTCTGGAGATCGGGCGAGACTCGATAGACCACCTTGGCCTCGCTGGCCCGGATCAGATGCACAGAGCGGCGGCTGGCTTGCCCGGATCCCAATTGCAGAAGGGAGTGCAGGTGTTGGCGCAACTGCTCCTGGCGGGCCGTCAGATTCTCCAGGTAGAGCTCGCTTTTGGCAGGATGACGGTTCCAATCCACCTGCTCTGGGGGCAGGCGCAGGTGAACAACCACCAGTGGATGACGGTGGCGAGGCAACGCGTGGTGAAAAACCGACTGGATCAGCCGTTGCCAGTCGGGCATCTGCACAAACCGTCCGTTTACGGCCACACGGATCCAATCGGGGTGGGGGCGATGCAGGCGATCCGGCAGGCCCAGCACCACTTCCCAATCGCTATCCCCATCCTGGATCCGCCGATAGCGCAGATCCGTGGGATCCACCTGCGGCAACACCTGCAGCAGCAGATCTTGCAGAGATTTTCCCGGCCAGAGGCTGAGCAGCAATTGCCCTTCCTGATGCACCTGCCAACTGACCCAAGGATGGGCCAAGGCCGCATTCTGCACCAGCGTCAAGAGCGGGCGAGTCTGGGGCAGGGAGCAGCGGCGCAAGGGCCAATCGGCAAACAAATCCGCCACCGTCACCACCGTTCCCAAGGCAGTGGCTGCCGGCTGCTGGTGGGCCAGCTCCCCTTGGCGGTCGTAGGTGGCCAGCCAGCCGTGGGCATCGTCAGCGTGGCGGGTCTGAATGGTCAGGGATCCCAGCCGGGCCAGGCTGTGCAAGGCTTCGCCCCGAAACCCCAGGCTGCAACCGTCCAACTTGCTGGTGGTGTGGCGACGGGCCACCTGCTCCAGCTCCGAAGCGGGGATCCCTTGGCCGTTATCGGCCACCCGCACCTGCCAGCGGCTGGGCCAGATCTCCACCTGAATGCGGGTGGCCTGAGCATCGAGGGCATTTTCCAGCAATTCTCGCAGAGCAGCCCCCAGCGAGTCGATCACCTCTCCCGCGGCCATCTGGGCGATCCGCTCTGGGTTCAGGGGTTGGATTTTGGACATGGAGTGAGTTGAGAAAGCAGACTCTCTTCCTGCCAGCTTGTCGCCAAAAGGCCAACAGCGCCGAGCTTTAGCTTAGCTCTCTCCCTCTGTTGCCAGTGGACAGCGCCTTGCCAATGGTTTTCATTAACTTCAAGGCTCCCCTCAGGCCAAGTGAAGGATTGAGGTTCCGCCTTCCTGCCCATCGGTAACCGCCAAGAA
The DNA here is from genome assembly GCF_054059455.1 of Thermostichus sp. MS-CIW-23. Lineage (NCBI taxonomy): Bacteria > Bacillati > Cyanobacteriota > Cyanophyceae > Thermostichales > Thermostichaceae > Thermostichus > Thermostichus sp. MS-CIW-23. The sequence continues at coordinate 64,027 of NZ_JBSSCC010000016.1, forward strand.
CTTCGAGAAACTTCGAGAACAAGAGAGCTGAGCGGGTGGCCAGTCATAAGGAAACCTTAAAATCCCAAGGCCAGCCATCAGCCTCTACTAGGATTTAAATAGTAAAATTTCTCATTAAGGAGGAGATTATGGCAGCACAGCAAGCTCCGGCCCGAGAGCTATTCAAGGAGGCTTTTGAGAATCGCTACACCTGGGACAAAGACTTTCCTGGCTACCGAGCTGAGATAACCTACTTTCCCAAAGAAGGTGACAGCAGCCTCTCCTTCTCAGGAGTTGTGAGTATTGACCGCAACATGAAGATCGATGTTGCCGGCGTCGAGGACGAGGAGATCCGCCAGAAAATACGGGAACAGATGTGGGAAGTCATGGTGCATCGCGTTCGTCATTCCTTCGACGAGGAACACGGTGGCCACACCTTTGCCTATGGAGAGCCACAAAATTCAGACATCACTGAAGTTCTTGTTTCGGGCTTATCTTCTACCGATAGGTACTGGGTTCAGGGCAAGCACATTCAAATGGTACATCGCCATCTTGCCAATCGGACAATTACAGTCTCAGTTCAAGAGTTTTACGATACAGGTGAGGGCTACCTACCCACTCACTACACTGCTGAGTATTGTAGCCCAGGAACTGGAGAAAAAACTCAAGCAAAGATGATCTACGAAGATCGTTATCAAAAAATAGGTCGGTATTGGATTCTGGTTGAGAGAAGAATTTGGGAAGAGCAGGATGGCCAAAAAAGTTCATCCCCTCAACTTTTCCTCTTCTCTAATATTCGATTTTTCGAATAGCTGAGAAAAATAAGTTTTTCTTTGCGGCTGTGGGCATCTCTCATTATAGAAGGTGATGAGGTGCTCACAGCCAAGCTCAAAACAGATGGCCACAGGGTACAGCCTGTTAAGGGCTCAAGGGGTACAATAGCAGCACTTAGCAAACCAACTTCGGAAGGAGGATGGATTGATCAGTAGTAAAGAAGTCTTCAC
>NZ_JBSSCC010000017.1:0-62374 GCF_054059455.1 Thermostichus sp. MS-CIW-23
ACAACTCTTTGCCGCAAATCCAAAGAATGAGTCGGCATTCCTTTCTCTCCTTCCTCTTGAATACCTGTACCCTATTTTAAATTAAAAGGCTGTAACTCTCTCTTCTGTCTGTAAAAAAGCCAATATCTTCTGCCATTTGTTTTCATCTAAAAAAACCAACTTCATCCTCTTTCCTCTATAAATTATTCTCTCTATCCTAACATAAGATCAACACGACCTAGGGTCTGTAACAGAGGGGAGCTTGCTCAAGATCGACAGGGATCCTCAGCCAGCCGAGCCAGAGCCTCCAAATCAGCACCCACCACGCGGTTGAGAATCCATTCGGGATGTTGCTGGGCACCCATGCGTCGATAGAACTCTATCGCCGGCTGATTCCAATCCAAAACCATCCACTCCAGCCGCCCATATCCTTTGGCCACCGCCTCCTGAGCCACCCGCGCCAAGAGCGCTTTGCCAATGCCTCTGCCGCGAAACTCCGGCAACACGAACAGATCCTCAAGGTAAATCCCTGGTCGGGTCAGGAACGTGGAAAAATTGCGGAAGTAGAGGGCAAATCCCACCGCTTGCCCCTCCACTTCTGCCAACAACGCCGAGGCCAAAGCCTCTGGGCCAAACAAATAGTGGCGCAACAGATCAGCGGATCCCGTTACCAGGTGGCTCAGCTTCTCGTACTCGGCCAAGGCGCAGATGAGGTCAAACAAAACGGGCACATCTAAGGCGGTGGCAGGACGGATTTCCATACTTTTGCCTGGCTTCACAACCAATTCCTTGAATTTCCTGAGATACCGGCACGAGAACAGACCACAGTTTATTCTTGTTGTGGACAGAACGCCCAGGCAGCATCTTTTGGACGCGCAGCGTGGTGGGGGCAGCGGCAGGGGCCCAGAGGACTCACCGCACAAGGCAGGTAGGGTGACCGAGAAAAGTAACGGCAGAAGGGATCCCAGGCCGAGTCAGAAAAGAGAGTTGGCATGGCCCGGCGCTCGTCCCCGATTGAGAGGCGACGGGATCCCCTCTTTTCCAGCAGAGGGATCAACTGAGCCCAGAACGTTAGCCCCAACCACAAGCCAACTCCCACTCAGCGCTTGCACAATTGCCCTCCCCCGTCGGCCAACAGCGTTGTCTTCCAACCAGAATCAGCCTCGGCCAGCCTGCTTGCCCAGGACTAGCGTGGCAGCCCGTTTTGGAGCTGTCCTTCCCTGCCGGCAAGAACCCGAGAAAAACCGATTAGAGTGAAATATGGACTGACCCGCTGAGCCTTCCGATTCCATGACCACCTCCACCCTTGATGCTGCTGCCATCCTTGAAGCGTTGCGCCCTGTTCAAGATCCGGAGCTGCGCCGCAGCCTGGTGGAACTGAACATGATCCGGGATATTCGCGTCGAGCCTGGGCGAGTGGCCTTTACCCTGGTGCTGACCACGCCGGCCTGCCCTTTGCGAGAATTCATTGTCGAGGAGTGCAAAGCTGCCATCCGCCAGCTGGCCCCCATCGAAGCCATTGATGTTACGGTAACGGCAGAAACCCCCCGTTCCCCTTCCCTGCCGAATCGCCAGTCCATCCCCGGTGTGCGCAACATCATCGCCATTTCCAGCGGCAAGGGGGGAGTGGGCAAAACTTCGGTGTCGGTAAATGTGGCCGTGGCGCTGGCCCAAAGTGGAGCGCGGGTGGGGCTGCTGGATGCCGATATTTACGGTCCCAATGTGCCGCTGATGCTGGGCCTGCAGGATCGGTCTCTGGTTGTGCAAAAACGGGAAGATGGCGGCGAAGACATCTTCCCCTTGGAAAATTACGGCGTCAAGATGGTGTCGATGGGCCTCTTGGTGGGACGGGATCAGCCGGTGATCTGGCGGGGGCCAATGTTAAACGGGGTGATCCGGCAATTTCTCTATCAGGTGCAGTGGGGAGAGTTGGACTACTTGATTGTAGATATGCCCCCCGGCACCGGCGATGCCCAATTGACCCTAGTGCAGGCAGTGCCGCTGGCAGGAGCTGTGATCGTCACCACGCCCCAATCGGTGGCCCTGCTGGACAGCCGCAAGGGCTTGAACATGTTTCGGCAGTTGGGGGTGCCCATCCTGGGCATTGTGGAAAACATGAGCTACTTCGTCCCGCCCGACCTGCCGGATCGCCAGTACGATATTTTCGGCTCAGAAGGGGGAGAGACCACGGCCCGCGAGCTTGGTGTCCCGCTGCTGGGGCGGATCCCGCTGGAAATCGCCCTGCGCCAAGGGGGGGATATGGGTACGCCTATTGTCATCGGCCAGCCTGAGTCAGCCTCGGCCCGGGCCTTGAAGCAGATTGCCAAAACCTTGGCAGGCCGCGTTTCCATGTTGGCTTTGGGGGCAGGCTAGAAGCGCTCGGCTTCCACCAACGAGACCCCGAAGCTGCGTCCCCCCACCACAATCCCCTCTTGGGCCTTGCCGCGCACGGTTACAGTGCTGTTCATGGCCGGCAGCCCCTTGTCGGTGATGACCCAAAGGGAACCGCTGTTGTCTTGGAGCTCATACACACCCTGGCCGAACACCCCTATCTGGTTCACCACGCGACCGCGGATATACACATCGGTGTAGCGAGAGGGATTTTGTTCGATCTGGGCGATGGGGGTTGTGCCGATGCCCAGCCGCGCCAGTTGCCCACACCCTGCCAGGGCTAAGCTGAGGCCCAGCAGGAGCGCCAGGGATCCGCCGCGGAACGATTGGCCGAGTCGCTGTTTCATGGGTTGCTTCCACTGACGAGCACCTGCTCCCACCATAGCAAGCCGGCAGCCGATCCACGGCCAAGTCAGAACTTCTCGCCAATGCCGAAGTGCAGTTGGCCTTGGCCAGCGCCACCTTGCCCGATGGCGTAGTCGATGCGCAACGGCCCCAAGGGAGATTGGATGCGAATGCCGACCCCCAGCCCCAAACCACTGCCCGGCTTGTTGCGCACCGCTGCGGGATTGCCGGCCACCGCAGCTCCACTGCCCAGATCAGTGCCGTAGTCGGCGAAAACCACGGCTCCCACCGGGTCAAAAAGGGGGAAACGCAATTCGGCGGTTGCGGTGGCAAAGCTGCGACCGGAACCGATACCCCCCTCAAAAAAGCCCCGCACCGAGCTGCCCCCACCGATGGGGAAAGCATCGTAGGGAGCCAAGTCGCCGATGGTCGTGCCTGCCCGCACATCAAAGGCCAATACCTGCGGTCGCTCGCTGCGGGTTTGAAACAGGTTGACGGGGATGAACTGGCTGTAGCTGGTCTCGAGGCGGTTGGCATTCAAGCCATTCTCAAACAGACGTACCGACTGTTCGGTGGAGATGCGAAAGACCGATCCCTGGCTGGGGCTGTTGGGGTTGTCGCGGGCGTCGTTGACGAGGCCAAACCGCAAGGTGGTGTAGCTGTCTTGGCCGCTCTCGCTGAAGGTAATCGGGTTGCCCAGCACATCGAAGCGCTGTTGCTCCCCGTTGCTGTTGCGAGCTTCTACAAATTGGATGCGGGTGCCCAAGCTGGCCCGCCAATTGCCCCCAATCGGGCGAGAGAAAGTCACCCCGCCACCAAGACGGTTGATGCGCACGGGATCCCCATTGGGCAGGGTGAGTCCCTCATTAAAGACAAAGCTGGAGCTCTGCTGGTTGGAGATGTTGACGTTGTAGGAGGTGGGGATCTCCAGCGTGGCAATCCGCGGGTCGGTGAAGTTTAAGTCGAAGAGGGTTTCGTTGGTGCCCACCTGCACGTTGAAGCTGGCACTCTGGTTGTTGCCGCCCAAGTTTTGTTCGGAGACGTTGAGGCCGGCGAAGACCCCTGTGGCGGAGCTGACGCCGATGGTGCCTCCCAAAGTGCCGGTGCGACGTTCTTCCACGTTCACCACCACCACCACCTTGTCGGGATCCTGGCCGGGGTTGAGCCCCACATTCACGTCCTGAAACAGGTTGAGATTAAAAACTGCCTGCAGGTCTTCCTGGATTTGGTTGCGGTTAAACACATCCCCCGGCTTGGACTTCAACTCGCGGGTGATGATGAAGTCACGGGTTTTGGTGTTGCCCTGAACGCGAATATCCTCGATCACCCCCTCGGCAATTTCCAGGACGATGGTGCCATCTTCGGAGGAGCGCACATCCGTCACTTTGGCCAGCACGTAGCCCTTGTCGGCGTACCACTGTTCAATCTCGGCCACCGCCGATTGCAGCTTGCCAAAGTTGAGCACCTGCCCTTCTTGATCGGCAAAGGCGGCCCGCAGCACTTCCGGATCCAGAACTTTCGCCCCTTCCGTGCGCACGGCTTTCAGGATTGGGTTGGGCTTGACCTCAAAGGTGACCCGCACCCCCAAAGGCGTATCGGAAGGCACTGCCCGCACATCGGCAAACAATCCGGTGGCAAACACGGCATTGATGTCTTCCCGCAACTGGGATCGGGTGGAAACCTCGCCGGCGCGGGTGCGGATGACGCTGTAAACCCGGTTGATCAGCTCCGGATCTTCAGTGCCCTCAACCACTACCTCCGCTACCAACACTTCTGGCTCGCCGGCAGTGGGGGGTGGGGTGGGGGAGGGCTGGGCGGGGGTGTCGCCACCGGTGCGCAGGTCGAGGGTGCCGGGCTGAGGAACCGATTGCGCCCAAGCCGGGGATCCCATCAGCAGAGCGCTACGGGACGCTTCAGCAAACGCAAAAGCGGTGCTGAGCACCATCCCGCGGGTGAGCGCTGAAGTTAGCCAAGGGCGAAGTTGCCTGGAACGATTCATGGGGATCCCTCGCACACCAAAAAGCAAGATTGCAGAGCCGGGCCAAGCTTGCGTTAAAACCCTCTGCCGCCCAGCAGCGGACAATTGCCCTGGATTATATCAATCCCCATCCACCCAGATCCGAGCGTGGCCGCGAACCGGATTGCGGACTTGGGCAGTCTGGAGTGCAAAAAGCAGCCTCCCCCGCTCAAGGCAGGCGCAGGGATCCCCTACAGCGCTGGCCGCAAGACCTCGGCTCGACTTCCTCGGCAGCTAGGTTGACTTGGGAGTTGAGGATGACGACGGTGATGGGAGCAGGAGTGGGAGGCAAAGAGCGGCTGCTCCTCCAGCCCCAACTGTCGGCGTACTGTTGTGGGGGAACGTTGGGCAGGATCAGGACGGTGTTTTGCAGGACGTTGCTTTGCAGGGTGGTGGCGTTGCCGTTCAGGATCGCCATCTGCTGGGTGTGGGAAGTCTGAGCCAGGACGGCTGGAGCAAACCCGAAGCCGAGCAGAGCTGCCACTCCGGGGAGGAGGAGTTGGGTGGACAACATCGAGGATTCTCCACAAGACGCCAGGATGCCGACACTTTAGCCTGCTTTGCCCTCCGCTGAGTTGCCGCAAAAAAGCAAAAAAAGCTACGTGATGGGGAGGGATCCCTGCTGGGGACGTACAGCCGCGCGGCCCAGGCCCACAAAAAAGCCTGCAGAGGGTACTCTGTGCAGGCCCGTCTTGCTCGTCTGGATTGTCTTGATGGAGCTGATACATTCACGCTGAACTCTCCTGAACATGGTTCAGGAAAGAAGCGATCGCATCCTGCCTATCTCTGAGCAGGAAGGCGGTATCCCGCAAAGCCCTGAGGAATACCCCCCGAGCGCTTTCCCCCTTCACTTCCCGGCAACCGTTGCGGTGGACTCAAGGATCAGGGGGAAACTTGGTCTACTATATCCCTCTCAATGACTTTTGCCAAACCGCCTAAAGCTCAGTAAATTCAGCAAAGTTCAGGGTTTTGGGGGTTAGAGGCATGCTCAGAAGGAGAAACCGGCCCCCGCTCAGGAGCCGCAGGGGAAAATCAGCTCTCCGGCTCAAACACCTTCAGATCCACCACCTTCCCCCCTTGGAAAGTCCAGTGGGCAAAGGTGCCGGCCACCTCCCCATTCTCATCGAAGTTGATGGATCCAGAGGCGCCGGTGTAGAAGATGTCTTCCCCTTTGCCGATCAGCTCCACCGCCTTGGCCCACTCTCCAGGCAGGATCTCGGTGCCAGGCGGATTGGCCACTTCCCGCAAGGCATCTCGAACAGCGGTGCCATCGGTGCTGCCGGCTTTCTGAATGGCCAGAGCCAGGACAAAAGCGGCATCGTAGGCGGTGTCGATGTAGGGGGTGGGGGGCAGCTCCCCGTAGGCGGCTTTGTAGGCTTCGGCAAAGATTTGGTAAGCCTTGCTATCGGTGAGGGCCTGAGGCGAAACGCCGATGGATCCCTCTAGCTTTTCGGCTCCCACCTGGGCTGCCACATCGGGAGAGCGCATGCCATCGGTGAAGACAAAGCGGTCAAACAGTCCTTCTTCCAAAGCTTGCCGCAAAATGACCACACCGTTTTCGGGGTAGCCGATCAGCACCAATGCCTGGGGATCCCCTTCCTTCAGTTGGGTCAGCTCACTGCGATAGGAAGCCTTGCCGGGCTCGTAGGGAACCGACTTGGTGATGGTGCCGCCCCGCTTTTCAAAAGCAGTCTTAAAGCTGTCGGCCAAGCCCTGGCCATAGTCGTTATTGATGTAGATGATGGCCAGGCGCTCCAGCTTCTCTTCACGGGTGATCTGGGCCAGGGCTACCCCTTGATAGGCATCGGAAGGAACTGTGCGAAACAGAAAATCGTTGTCCTCCAGGGTGGTGATGGTGGGGGCGGTGGAAGCGGGGGAAATTTGCGGGATCCGATTGGGAACAGAAACCGTCGTGGCCACCGGGATGGTGATGCCACTGCCCAAGGCGCCGATGATGCCGGCCACCTTCTCCACGGTGACCAACCGCTGAGCTGCGTCGATAGCCGGCTGAGCCGACGTCTGGTCATCCGCTTCGACCACTTGGGCAGGGGATCCCAAAATGCCGCCAGCCGCGTTGATTTGGTCAATCGCCAGCTTGATCCCCTTGAGGCAGTTTTCCCCGAAGGCCTGCAGATCCCCGGTGAGAGACATTAAAGCCCCAATTTTGACCGGCCCTTGAGTGGCCTGCTGAGCCGTGCTGGGCAGCAGAGTGGTGGCAAGAGCAGCAGCCGTCAGGGCAGCCGCCGCCGCAAAGGCCCGTCGGGTGAGTTTGTTCATGGGAGACATAACCAACAACCTCCTATGAGGGAAGAGAAAGTAGAACTCAGATCCCAAAGGTCAAGTAAAGTCAAGTGTTGAGTCGTAGCAGTCAGACGTTGACTCACCTCAAAGCGTTCCCCACTTCCTCAAGAAAAGATGGCTCCGGGAAAAACAGGCGGGCCAGACTCAGGATCTCGCCCGTTCCTTGGCTGCTGTAGGGCTGGCTGCGGCCTCCAAAGGCAGTTGCCCCTGTAGGAATCCAGGAAGGATAATGGGCAAACTCGGCCATTGGGCTCATTATATTTTGAGAAATACTGAACTCATCGGTCGGCGGGGTTTTCCCAAGGCAGCGGCGTGATTGTTATCGACGACATCTCCAAGCGGTTTGGCGGCATTAGCGCGGTGGATCACTGTTCCTTCCGCATCGAAACCGGTCGGATTACGGGCTTGATCGGCCCGAATGGGGCAGGGAAGACCACGCTCTTTAACATCATCGCCGGGTTTATTCGGCCCAGCAGCGGGCGCATCTGGCTAGATGGGGAAGACATCACCGGCCTGCCCCCTCACCATCTGTTCCGTCGAGGGCTGGTGCGCACCTTTCAGATCCCGCGGGAGTTTGGCCGCATGACCGTCTTGGAGAACTTGATGGTGGTTCCCCCCAACCAGATAGGGGAAAACCTGTTCGCCACTTGGTTCGGTTGGCGGCGGGTGCAACGACAAGAACGCAACCTGCAAGCTCGGGCGGAAGAGGTTCTGGAACGGCTGAACCTGATCCATCTGCGGGATCAACTGGCCGTCACCCTTTCCGGGGGGCAAAAAAAACTCTTGGAACTGGGACGTACCTTGATGACCGATGCACGGGTGATCCTGCTGGACGAGCCGGGGGCTGGCGTCAACCGCACCCTGCTGGCGGATTTGATGCGCTTTATCGAGTATCTCAACCGCGAGCGGGGCTGCACCTTTTGCATCATCGAGCATGACCTGGATCTGGTGACCCGTCTCTGCGACCATGTGGTGGTCATGGCTGCCGGCAAGGTTCTCACCCAGGGATCCATGGAGGAGATCAAACAAAACCCAGCCGTGCGGGAGGCCTATTTGGGATCTGTGGCACTGGCCGACTCCCTAAACCCACCCCAACCCTCCCCTCTGCCTTCGGAGGGATCCCTCTCATGACCCCTTTGCTGGACATCCAGGATCTCTACAGCGGCTACCGGGGGGTGGACATCCTCAAGGGGATCCACCTGAAGGTGAACCCTGGGCAAATGGTGGTGATCATCGGCCCCAATGGAGCCGGCAAATCGACAGTGCTGAAATCCTTATTTGGCTTGGCCACCATCCGCTCAGGCCGAGTGCTGTTTCAGGGATCCGACATCACCCACTTGCCTGCCGAGCAACTGGTGCAGCGGGGAATCGGCTTTGTGCCCCAGACCAACAATGTCTTTCCTTCCCTCACCGTGCAAGAGAACCTGGAGATGGGGGCCTTCATCCGACGCGACAACCCTGCCGCCCAACTGGAGCGGGTTTATGAGCTGTTTCCGCCCCTGAAAGAGAAACGACGCCAAGCGGCGGGATCCCTATCGGGTGGACAACGGCAGATGCTGGCCATAGGGCGAGCGTTGATGGTGGAGCCGCAGTTGTTGTTGCTGGATGAGCCGACCGCTGGCCTGTCGCCGCTGTACATAGAACAGACCTTCGCCCTCCTGCAAGAGATCAACCGTCTTGGCATCAGCATCCTCATGGTGGAGCAGAATGCCAAGCAGGCCCTGAAGATGGCGGACTGGGGCTATGTTTTGTCCACGGGAGAAAACCGCTTTGAGGATACTGGCCCCAACTTGTTGAACAATCCTGAGGTGCTGGAGCTGTTCTTGGGTGGTTGAGGCCCTCACCCCCCTCCCCTTTCCCAGAAGGAGAGTCAAGCGGGACTGGCCATTTGCTGCTTGCGCAGTTGAGCTGCTTGGTTGAGAAGAGCCTCCACAAACGTCATCGCTTCTTGGGCGGAGTGACCGGCAGTGAGTTGGGCCAGTTCTTCGCGGCGTTCCCGTTCTCCCAAAAGCTCCACCCGCACAGAAGTTCGTTTTTGGTGCACCACCTTGTGAACCCGCAGGTGGTGATCCGCCAGGGCAGCGATCAGGGGTTGGTGGGTGACGCAGAGGATCTGGTGATCTCGGGCAATGCTGTGCAGCTTGGTGGCGATGGCTTGCGCCACTTTGCCCGACACGCCGGTATCGATCTCGTCGAAAACCATGGTGGCCACCGGATCGATGCGGCTGAATACGGCTTTCAAGGCCAGCAGAAAACGGCTCATCTCGCCGCCCGAGGCAATGCTGGCCAAGGGCTGAAGAGGCTCACCCGGGTTGGGGCTAATCCAAAAACTCACCTGATCCACCCCCTCTGCTGTCGGGGGGCCGGGTTGGATCTGCACCCGGAATTGCACTGCGCTCATCCCCAGCGGGCTGAGCTCTTCTATGAGGGCCTTTTCCAGTTGACAGGCCGCTTGTTGCCGCAGTTGAGAGAGCACCTGGCAATGGCGCTCCAGGTCTTGGGCAGCTTTGTCCAGCCGCACCTGCAATTCCTCTAGGTCGGTGTTGTCTCCTCGCAGTTGGGCCAACTCCGTCTGCACCCGCTCCGCATGGGCCATCACCTCGGCCAAGGTCGGGCCGTATTTGCGGCAGGCTTGTCTGAGTTGCGCCAAGCGCCGTTCAATTTTGTTCAACCGACCGGGATCCGCCTCCAGCGTCTCGCCGTAGCGAATTAGCTCTCGCCCCACCTCCTCCACCTGAATGAGAGCGCTGCTGACCATTTCCGCCAGAGGGGCTAGGTCGGGATCCCGCTGGGTCATGGTCTGGAGCAACCGTTCTACCTGGCCCAACAGATCGGCGATGGCCGGTGAGCCGCTGTCGTTTTGGTAGAGCAATTGGTGAGCTTCGTAGCTTTGCTGTTGCAGTTCCACCCGGTGGGCCAGGCGCTCCCGTTCCCGCTCCAGCTTGGCCATTTCGTCGGGATCCTCCAGGCGCAGGGCGGCCAGCTCTTGCGCTTGAAACTCCAGCAGGTCTAGCCGTTGCAGGCGCAGTTGTTGGTTTTGCCGGCGGGATTCCACCTCTGTTTTCAGTTGGTTCCAGGTTTGGTAAAGGGCAGCCACCTCCGCCCGTGTTCGCAACAACTCTTCGCCGCCAAAGTCGTCCAGCCAACGGCGCTGGGTTTGGGGAGATTGGATTTGAACGGTTTGCCCCTGGGCGGTGATCTCCACCAATTTGGCCCGCAGGTTGAGCATCTGGGCTTTGTTCACCAGCACCCCATTCACCCGCAGGCGACTGGTGAGCTTGCCGTTGCGCAACACCAGCTCGCGACTACAAACCAGGCCCTCCTCTAGGGGGTCGATGTGCTCTTGTTCTAGCCAGGCTTGCAGTTCAGGATTAGGACTGAAGATCGCTTCCACCAGACCTCGTTCGCTGCCAGTTCGCAGAGCCCGAGCTGTACCTCCTAGAGCTGCATCCAGAGCATCGAGGATGATGGATTTGCCGGCCCCGGTTTCTCCGGTGAGCACGTTTAGCCCCGCTCGAAAGGGGATCTCCAATTGCTCGATCAGGGCAAAGTTCTCGATCCGCAGCAGGCGCAACATAGGGATCCCGTGGGCTCAGCGTGCCGTTGGCAGTTTTCAGGATAGGGCTTGCGGGGTCGCTCTGTCCCACGTTAGCGTACCCACCATCCCTCGGCGGACGGGTACAGCGGCCAGCGGGGAGTCTGTTATTGCAGGGGTGGGGAGCACCACCCGTTCTGGTTTGGGGATCCCCTCGGGGAAATTGGCAGCCCGGCTCAGCCCACCAGGGGGTAGCGCTCCATCAGGTAGCAGAGGCAGTCTTGGCGGATGATGCGGCTGTTGAGGGTGAGCATGCCCGGCATGATGGGCACGCTGGTGCGAATTTCTCCATTGCAGGCATAGAAAAAGCGATCCGCCACATTTTGGCCCTGCTCGTCTTGCACCTCCAGGTGGAAGCCGTTGTTCGTCCAGCCAATGGGGGTGTGGGGGGGAAGCTCCCGAAAATTGAGGAGATCCAAATCCGGCGGGAAGCGGATGTGGGAGGGGGATCCCTCTTGGTCGCCATTCTCTTCCCCAAAGCTGAAGCTCACCTGATCCGGGACTTTGACAATGGCGACGCTGTGGAAGAGGTCGATATCTTGGCTGAGGACAGGGCGCTGCGGGATCGCCGACAGGTGCAGGCAGGCTTCCAGAAATTCGTAGGCATGCTGGGTGCCGTGGGGCTGATCCGGCTTGCCGCATTCCAGGGTCACCGCCGGGCAGAAGCGCCCGAAGGCCATGCTCTGTACCCCTTCTGGCTTGGTGAAATAGAGAACGGTGCGCCCAAACAGGGTGGCCAGGTGCAGGGTAGGGGCATCCAGGTGATTGACACAAGCGTAGTGGGGGTTAGTGCCCGTGTTGTTGTGGATATCGACGCTGGCAAAAACGCCCCGCCGCTGCATTTGCTGCAGGACGGCCTGGGCCATGGCGTGCTCGGGGGTGGAGCCGGGGCCCCAAATGCGGTTGTAGTCCGGTTGGCCATCTAGCCGCCGTTGCCGGTGGCGGGCAGCCTGCACGTTGCCAATGAAAAGGGAAAGAGAACGGGGCAATTCCCGCTGGGCGTGGTGGCGGAGGAGCTGCCGCACCGCCTGCCAACCGGTGGTTTCGTTGCCGTGCAGCAGGACGGACACAAACAGGGCGGGATCCCGTCGTCCCGGCAGATGGATGAGGGTTGGCCCACCCAATCGGTCGTAAAGCTGATGGGCCTCTAGATCCAGCAGTTGATCCGGTAGATGATCGAGAACGGTGAGCATACTGTTTGGGCTAAGAGGCTCGACTCAAACTTCTGGCTTCTGGCCTCTCTCCCTGGGGTAGGAGGGAGCAGAAGTCCAACGAAGTCCTTGGTCGCGAATGAACCGTTTCGCTGCGGTAGCTCGGGTCGCAACAAGGCCATCTGAGAGAGAGTTTGCCCACTCGAGATGCGGGCCAGGGATCCGTCCTGCCGCCGCGGTGGCCCACCGCTGGTACAACCGGCTGTGGAGAGAGCCCTAGCTGAGATCCCAGGTGTGTACCGGTTGGCCTTGCCGCTGCCGTTCCCAGTAGGCACAGGTCAATTGTTGCATATCTTTACCATGCCGAGCCACGTAGCGGCGCTGCCAGGTGGCCCCATTCTGCCCCGACTCCACCCGGGCGCGGAGAATGCCCAGGTACTCCTGAATATCGGAGGGGGCCAGATCCAGTTGAACCAAACCCGCCTCTGCTTGGGGGATCAGCTCTTGCAAAAGCAATTGGCGCAGGGATCCCTGCCAACCCTTGAGCCAAGTGATGGGGGCCTCCAGACCCCAGCGGGCCGCCGTGTAGAAATTGGCGCGGCACTGGGCAAAGCTCAGCTCCTGCTCGGGGGGGACGGGCTGGGATCCCAAGGCTTGCACCAGACCAAAGTAGAAGGCCGCATTGGCGATCATATCGGGTAGGGTTGGGCCTGCCGCCGCCACCCGCTGTTCGATGCGCAGATGGGGAACCGGATCCAAGCCGATGAGGGGGCGGTTCCAGCGCCAGATGGTGCCGTTGTGGAGGCGCAGATGGGCCAGCTCTGATGGGGAAGTGGCTAACCTTTGTGGCAATACCACCGGGTAGCGATGCAGGTTTTCCCAGAACAGCTCCATTAGGGATCCCTGTACATAGCCTTGCCCGAAGGTGACGCGGGGGCAGTGGGTGGGGGAGGGCGGGGGTGGCCCATCCAAAGCTTGCTCAAACAAAGGGATGCGGGTTTCTGCCCACAGATCGTGCCCGAACAGGTAGGGGGAATTGGCCGCCAGCGCCACCAAAGGGGCCGAGGCGATGAGAGAAGCGTTGAAGTAACGGGCCGCCTGTTGGGGGGATACCTGCAGATGGATTTGAAAGGAGGTGGTCGCCGCCTCCAGCATGATGTCCGGGTGGGTAACCCGCAACCGCCCAGCCGGTCCTTCGATATCTAGCCCCAGGGAAGGGATCGCTTGGGATTGCTCACGCCGGTGCAAGTTCAGGATCTGCTCATTGAGGGCCAGGTAACGCTTGCGGGGGGAGATCATCTCCAAGGTCAGTTGCTTTTGCTGCACCGTAGGCAAAATGCCGATCATCATCAGCCCCACCTGCAAGTGTTCGGCCACCCGGCAACAGCGATCCCACGTTTGGCCCAGCTCTTGCTGAAACTGCCGCAGAGCCGAGCCGACCAAAACTTGGGGCCGGCTGTTGATCTCCACGTTAAACTGGGCCAGTTCCGGCACCACCAGCGGATCGTTCACCGCTTCCAGGTAGGCTGAGTTGATCGGGGCCGGATCCCCCTGAGGGGTGACCAGCCACGCCTCCAGCTCAAACCCGCCCACCGAGGATCCCTGGGCAAAGGGCTGACAAGCCGGATCCAGCCCCGGCGCACCGGCCAACCAGCGCTCCAGCAAATCCGTCTCTTGCCGGAGTTGAGCGGCGAACTTGGCAAAGTCTGCAGTACTAAAACGGAGGCAGGTGATCTCCTGGCCCATGGGAACAACTCCGCAGCTTTTGGGAATGAGGTTAATCGCTGTTGCCGGGATCTCGACACCCCTAGCTTTACTTAGCCCGCAGTGATGGATACATCTTCAATGCGCAGGGCGGGAAAGGCAGCCGTGCCGTTGAAAACCGTTACTTCCTGGGAAATGGCGGAGATATTGCGCAAACAATCGTAGAGATTGCCGGCAATGGTGGTCTCCAGGATGGGGCGTTTCTCGCCGCCTTTGACCAAGAAGCCCCCTTTCACCACCCCAGAAAAGTCACCGGTAATGGGGTTGCTGCTGCCGGAGAGGCGGGTGACGATAACTCCCCGATCCATCGCGTAGAGCTCGGACAGGGGGGTTGTCCCTGGGGCCACCCTCAGGCAAGCCGGCCCTACTCCCGGCAGGCTGCCTGCTCCCCCTGTGGCATGGCCGTTGGAGGAAACGCCAGCAGCGCGGGACTCGTAGCTGTTGTACATGAAGTTGCAGAGGATCCCTTCGTGAACCAAGGGGGTAATCTGGCGAGGGATCCCTTCGCGGTCGAAGGGCTCAATGGGGTAGCCGGGCAGGCCCAGGCCTTCAGAAACCACGGTGAGCAACGGGCTGGCGATCCGGGATCCCATTTTTTGCGCCAGAGGGCTTTTGCCTTTGCGCACCGCATCTGCCCCCAGCACAAAGAGGAGATCCCCTAGAAACTCCTCCACCACATCTGGCGGCAGGACAATGGGGCCGCGGAAGCTCTCCCCCTCGCCAGCCCCCAGCGCGCCCACGCATTTCTGGACAAAGCGATCAAAAGCCCGCTCCAGCGCCGGCACCAGATCGGCCCGCTTCTGCACACTGTCGCCGTCGTAGGCAAAGCTGCCCACCTCGTCCCCGTCGATGGCCATGCCAAACAGGGATCCCCCCGCTTCCACGCTGTGATGGTTGGCGCGGATGCCGGTGGAAGAGGCGATGGCCAGGGTCTCTTCCTCCACGCTGAGGGAGCCGCTGTCGATGGTGATGCGAGGGTCTTTGGAGCGCACCCACTCCAGCAATTGGGATCCCAACTGGGTCAGCTCGGCGGCATCCAGTTCCAGCAGGCCTGGGTCGAGGGCAAAGGGCACCTGGGGCAAAGGTTGGGGCTCCGGCAGCCCGTTGAGGGGATCCGCCGGCGAAGCCTTGGCCATGGCTACAGCCTCAGCCGCCGTCTCGGCCAGCTCTTCCGGGCGGTTGGAGGTGGCAAAGCCCAGCCTGCCGCCACAGAAAACCCGAATGCCGAACAGGGTCTCGCTGCTGCTGCGGGCCAGGTTCAGGTCGTTTTTTTCAAACGTGACTTCCGTTTCCCGGCCTGAGTTGGCAAACACTTCTGCCTGGTCGGCTCCAGCGGCCAACGCCTTGTACACACCCTGTTCACAGAGATCCAGCAGGTTTTCCGGGGAAATGATGGAGCTGGGCATAGAAAGCGGGATAGCAAGAGGACAGTCCTATTATCGGCTATGGCTCAGGGATGCCTTTCCCAGCCCCCTGCGGCCCATGGGATCCCAGCACCAACCCCTTCGTCCAACAACGTGACCCTGGTGCGCACCTTCCGGCCCGCTCCCCCTGGGCAACAATCAGCAGAGAGCTACCCACAGGGATTCCACCCTGCAGCAGCAAACAAAGGGGCTGAGATCAAAAGGGATCCCTCGTGGCGCTTTGACCCCACTTGCCGCTTGTCCTTAGCGGCCTGCCAGGTGCAGGAACCTTAGAATGGAGGTTGAGCCCACTTGCCGTGAGTGTCCATGAGCCTTTTGCCCACTTCCGCTGCTCCCCTAGCCATTGCTCCGACAGCAGCCAAGCCAAGGCGACTGGACTTCGAGGTGGTGATTGCCGGAGCTGGGATGGTGGGATCCACCTTAGCAGCCGCTTTGGGCCAGGCCGGGATCCGCGTCGGGCTGATCGAGGGGCGGGATCTCTCGCAGGGGGTGGGGGCGGATGGCCGAGCCAGCGCTTTGGCTCTGGGGACAGCCCGCATTCTGCAGCGAATTGGGGTGTGGCCCCTCATGGAAGCCTGGGGAGTTTCTCCCATTCACCGCATTCAGGTCTCTGATGGGGAAAGCCCCTGGATGGCTCAGTTGTGCCGCGAAACGCTCCAAGCGCCGGCGCTGGGCTACGTCGTGGAAAATCAAATTACCCAAAAAGCTCTGTTGCAGCGCATTCGCGAGTGCCCTTCGGTAACCCTTTTCAGCCCCGCCCAGGTGCAAAGTTTCTCCCCTGCAGCAGATCACCTGCGGGTAGAGCTGCTGGCTCAGGAGGGATCCCGGCAAACCCTGCGGGCTGCTCTGCTGGTGGTTGCAGATGGGGCCCGTTCGCGGCTGCGGGAACAGGCTGGGATCCCGTTATCCTGCTGGGGCTATGGGCAGGTGTGCATCGTTTCCACCCTCACCCATGAGCATCCTCACCAGCAGGTGGCCTACGAGCGCTTTCAGGCCAGCGGCCCCTTCGCCATTTTGCCCACCCCCGATCCCCATCGCAGTTGTGTCGTCTGGACAGTTCGCCAAGCGGATCGAGATTGGCTGATGGGCTTATCTGAGGCTGAGTTTCTGCAGGCCATCCGGCCTTGGTTTGGATCCCAGTTGGGAGCGTTGCTGGCCGCCTCTCCCAGAGCTTGTTATCAGCCGCAGCGGGCCCATGCCCAAACCTACATCGGATCCCGGCTGGCTTTGGTGGGGGATGCTGCCCATACCACCCATCCGCTGGGGGGGCAGGGAGCGAATCTGGGCATGCGGGATGTGGCGGCCTTGGCTGCCCTGTTGATCGAAGCCAAAATGGCGGGCCGGGATCCCGGCGATCCGGCTTTGTTAAAAGCCTACGAGCGCTGTCGCCGCCCAGAAAACGCGCTGGTTCTTTTTGCAACCGATGCTGCCAATCGCCTCTTTTCCAACCGAAGCTGGCCGTTGCTGGTCTTGCGTCGCCTGGGCCTGTGGGGACTGGAGGTTTTGCCGCTGCTCAAGCCTGCTTTGATGCGCCAAGCAATGGGGATCCGCCCCCACCAACCCCAACTGCAGCAGCTCCCTTTCCCTGCACCCCCGGAACCTCTGGCTACGCCTGTCTAGATCCGGCCAAACTGTTGAGAGCTGGGCCCAGATCCTCGCCCGCCGCCTTTGTCCCCAGCAGACCAAGCGCTCCACAGTGATCAAGGCTGCTCCAGGGGTAAGTCTGAAAACAGCAATGGGGCAATATTGGCCGCCTGGTTGATGGGGATCTCGTCGTTGACGGCATATTGATAAAACTGATCCAAGCGCCGACACAAACCTTCTGGGGTCAAAGCCTGCACATTGGAGCTGATGATATAGCTTTGGGAAGGAGAGGCGCGAAACGCTTGAAAGGCTTTGCGACAAAAGTCCTGCTTGGCCTCCGGGTCTGCTTGTCGCCACTCTGGCCCCGTAAGTTTGCCGGACAAAGTGGGGCCGGTTGCCGCTCCCAAGGGCAGGCCTGTTCCCAAGATTAGGCCAGCCAGGATCAGAAACAGAAGGCCTCCCTTCGAGACTGCCTGCCAGAAAGAGAACTGAAGCCGTTGCCGGTGCTGCTCCATGGTTGGATAGGCTGGAGTGGAAAGGGATCCCCTCGATCATACCGAGTCACAGGCGGATCTGAGGGAAACTCAGGATCTCGGCTGGCTTTGCCGCTCCCCTCGATCCCCGCTGCCGTCCTCAGGAATGGCCGGAAAGCTGGGTCCCTTTCATCCCTTACCCGCTCGCACCCTCCGTCCCGTGGCTCGCAACAAACCCCGTCGGAAACAGCCTTTCCCGCATCTCCTCGGCTCCAAATGGACTTCCGTTCAGCCTGTTCTGGGTTGGCGACATTTTCAGGTCACCGCTCGCCAACAAGGGGAAGGAGGGCTGGTGTTTGCCGAGCTCAGAGCCGTCTGCGATCCCCAGGTGCGCCTCTGGGTCAACGCGGCCACCCTGAAGAACCGGGATCTTTGGCAGCCGGGCTGGACGCCTCTCGAAGACGGGATCCCCTGTGGGCGGCAGGATCCCCTTCTGGACAGGGCTGGGGGATAGTTTCTCTCAAGCTGGGGCTCAGGGATCGATTAGGATCATCTCTCTAGTGTGGTGTTTTAATTCGGAAGCTTGAGGAGAAGAAAGCGGGATGGCCAGATGTGACGTTTGCGGAAAAGATCTTAGCTACAGCGATTATCAGTGGGCCAAGCGCTGCGCCAATCCCTACGGGAAGTCTCACCTCATCTGCTTCGACTGCTACAGTGGTTCGTCTTGTCCCATCTGCTATTCCCCTCTGGAGCCGGCAGAATAGAAAGAGGCGTTCTCAAAAGCTGCTTGTCGGTTACTCGACTCCCATCCCCCTAGCTCCTCGGAGGGGGCGATGGTCGACAAGGGTCTCGATGGTTTTCCCAAGGGAGCCGGAAAAGTGCGCATTGGCCAGGGCTACGACATCCACCGCCTCGTCGAGGGGCGCCCCCTGATCCTGGGCGGGATCCGGATCCCTTACGAAAAGGGGCTATTGGGCCATAGCGACGCCGATGTCCTCACCCACGCCATCATGGATGCTCTCCTGGGGGCTGCCGCTCTGCGGGATATTGGCTACTACTTCCCCCCTGAAGAAGAGCGTTGGAAAGGGGCAGATAGCATCCTTTTACTACAGCAAGTGGTGCAGCTGGTGGGCCAAGAGGGCTGGTGCGTTGCCAATGTAGACAGTGTGGTGGTGGCGGAGCAGCCCAAGCTCAAACCTCACATCCCCGCCATGCAGGCCCGCCTGGCAGAGGCGATGCAGATCTCCCCCAAGCAAGTGGGGGTCAAGGCTACTACTAACGAAAAACTGGGCCCCATAGGTCAGGGAGAGGCCATTGCTGCCTTCGCAGTAGCCCTGTTGCTGGAGTGCTAACCTTCCCAGCAGAGTCTGAAAAGAACCTGGTCATCGCCCTGCCCGAGCTGCCAAACTGGCAAGCAACCGCTCCCTCAAAAACGCAGAATCTGCCCAAGTCGCAGTCAAACCACCCATTACCTGGATCCCCAATTTTCCCTCTGGGAAAGGGGCCGGGAGGGGGGCTACTCCTCTAGGAGAAGGGCTGGGGGTGAGGGCCTCAGCAGCGCGGAGCGCTTGGGCCACAGGGCGCGGGATGCGGGCGAGCCGTCCCAAACTTGCTTGGAACAACGACTTGGCAAAAGAAATGGCGGGCCAAAACAACACCTCGGCAAACCGACTCAGGAGGAACCTTTTTGTCTCTCTACTAGGGATCCTCCTGCTCTGGCTTGGTGCCTGTGCTGCCCCTGCCCGCCCGCCCCATTTGATCGCCACAGTGACTTCAGATCCCAAAACCTTCAACACCTATTTGGCCGCCGAAAGCTCTAGCCGCGACGCTATCGCCTACCTAGAGGCGGGCTTGGTCACCTTGGATGAGGATACCCTCTTGCCCAAACCGGAGCTGGCGGAAGGCTGGGAAGTGTCTGAGGACGGCTTGCGGTATGTCTTTACCTTGCGGGAGGGGCTGCGCTGGTCGGATGGAGAGCCCCTGACGGCAGCAGATGTGGACTTTACCTTTAACCGCATCATCTTCAACGAGCGGATCCCGACTTCTGCGCGGGATGTGAAGCGAATTGGAGAAGCCGGAGCATTGCCTCAGGTGCGGGCGCTGGACGAGCGGCGGATTGAGTTCGTTTTGCCGGAGCCCTTCGCTCCCTTTCTGCTGCAGGCCGGATCCCCTATTTTGCCCAAGCACATCCTCGAGCCCACTGTCGAGCAGTTGGACAGCCGGGGCAACCCCCTTTTCTTGCAAACCTGGGGTATCGACACGCCGGTGCAGCAATTGGTGGGGGCTGGCCCCTATGTCATGCAGGAATACACCCCTGGCCAACGGCTGGTGTACCGGCCCAATCCCTACTACTGGAAGGGGGAAGGGATCCCGCGCATTGAACGGGTAATCCTGCGCATTGTGGACTCAGACGACACCGCGCTGCTGCAGTTTCGCTCCGGCGAGACCGACGTGTTTTCGGTGCGGGGGAGAGATTTTCAGCTCTTGAAGCGGGAAGAAGAACGGGATCAGTTCACCATCTACAATCTCGGCCAGACATTGAACAACAATTTCTTTGCCTTCAACCTCAGCCGCGCCCGCGATCCCCAGACCGGGCGGCCCTTTGTGGATCCCGTCAAAAGCCGCTGGTTCAACGATTTGAACTTCCGCAGGGCGGTGGCCCATGCCATGAACCGGCAGTTTTACGTAGATAGCGTTCTGCAAGGGTTGGGCGAGATCCAGCACTCGGTTTTCTCCCCCGCCAGCCCTTTCTACCTCAGCCCCGAAGAGGGCTTGCCCACCTACGACTACAACCCTGAAAAAGCGCGGCAACTGCTCCTCGATGCCGGATACACCTATGATGCTGAGGGCCACCTGCGGGATTCCGAGGGCAACCGTGTCCGTTTCACCTTGCTCACCAACGCCGGCAACAATCAGCGGGAGGCCACCGGCGCGTTGATCAAAGCTGATCTGGAGCGGATCGGCATCACCGTTGATTTTACCCCCATCGCCTTCAACACCCTGGTGCAGCGCACCGATAGCCGCGACTGGGAAACCCTGCTGCTGGGCTTTGGTGGCGGCGGCACCGAGCCCAACAACGGCTCCAACATCTGGCGCAGCGACGGCCGTTTGCACCTCTTTAATCTGGGAGATTTGCCCGGCAACCCGGCAAAAGGGGTTGAGGTCAGCGATTGGGAACGGGAGATCGACCGCATCTTTATCGAAGGGGTGCGGGAGCTAGACTTTGAAAAGCGCAAGGCCCTCTACGACCGGTTTCAAATCATCATTCAGGAACAGCTGCCCCAAATTGGCACTTTCAACCCCCTGGTTCTCTCAGCCCTGCGCAACCGCATTCAAGGGGTGGATCCCCGACCCATTCTGGGGCCATTGTGGAATTTGGATCAGCTCTACATTCAAGAGTAGAACTTCTGATGATGTGGGTGATGTGGGATAGGGAGAGGCTGTCTGAACTGTTGAGTTGTGTCCCTATCGCCACATTTGGCAGGTGAAACTTAGTTGTAGGTTGTGTTGCGGATGTCTTGAATTTTGCAACTATTTCACCGTCAATTCCACGTCCCCCACACTCCTGAGGACGGTGATCCCCACCCCTCCTGACTGCAGATAGAGACCGATGTCCAGGGATCCCTGGCCCACCTGCACATTCTCAAGAATGACATGGGGCAGCCACAGGGGCAGAGTGGGCTTGGTTAAATGTACCCGTTGAGCCAGCCCGTCGATCTCCAGCCCCAGACAAGCCTGCAGCAGCAAAAACACACTGGCCGCCGCCCAAGACTGGGGCAGACAGGCCACCGGATAAAGGGTGGGGCCCTCCCGCTGTCGCCGCCGAAAGCCACAAAACAGCTCAGGCAGCCGCTTCAGCTCCAGAAACTGGCTGGCATCGAACAGCGCTGTCAAGACCCGCACCGCTTCGCCCTTGAAGCCATAGCGAGATAAGCCTGCGGCAATCAAGGCATTGTCGTGGGGCCAGATGGAGCCATTGTGGTAGGACATGGGGTTGTAGCGCCCCTCTCCCTCCGGCACCGTGCGGATCCCCCAGCCGCTGAAGAAAGCTGGCTCCAGCAGTTGCCGGGCAATGCAGGCAGCATGCTCGGGATGGGCAATCCCCGAAAACAGACAGTGGCCCATGTTGGAGCTGCGCACCCGGCAGGGTTGCTTCTGGCCATCCAAAGCCAGGGCATAGCCCCCCAACTCTTCGCACCAGAAGTGATCCCAAAACTGCTGCTGCAGCTTTTCCGCTTGTTGTCGCAACTGGGCTGCTTGCTCTTGCCGCCCCAGCAGCTCGGCCATCTCTGCTGCCAACTGCTTAGCTTCGTAGGCATAGCCCTGCACCTCGCACAGGGCCAAGGGGGGTTCTGCCAGGGATCCGTCCGGGTAGAAGATGGCATCTTCAGAATCTTTCCAGCCCTGGTTGCGCAGGCCCCGCCGCGCCTTGCCGGCATACTCCAAAAAGCCGTCCCCGTCCGCATCCCCGTAAGTGTCCATCCAGTGCAGGGCTGCTTCGATGTTTGGCCAGAGCTGCCGCAACAGCTCTAGATCGCCGCTGCGCTGCACATAGCGTCCTGCCAACACCACAAACAGAGGGGTGGAGTCAATGCTGCCGAAATAATTGCCAAAGGGGATCTCGCGCGTCTTGGCCATCTCGCTGGAGCGCTGCTCATGCAGGATCTTGCCAGGCTCGGCATCGCGGCTGGGATCCACCTCCTGGGCCTGGTGGGCCGCCAGATACAGCAGCACCCCCCGCGCCAAGTCTGGAAACCACCAGAGAGTGGCCAGGGCGGTGATCAGGGCGTCGCGCCCGAAGACCGTGGTAAACCAAGGCACCCCCGCATAGGGATAAAGCCCGTAGGGAGTGCGGGTGAGCATCATCAGCAGATCATCCCGTGAGGCGTTGAGCCAATCGTTAAACTGAGCATTGCCGGTGTCGATCCGGTGGGCTTGCGCCCGCAAGGAAGCCCTTTGCTCCCGCTCCGCCTGCAGAGCCTCCTGGTAGGTCAAAGGGGCAATCTCCTCCCCGCCGTAGCTGCAGATCACCCTCAGCTCCAAATCCCGTTCCTCCTGCGGGGCCAAAGGCACCCACCACTGCGCCAGCTTCTCCGACACTAGCTCCGGCGCCGGCAAAAATTGCAACTGGGTTTGCCGCTCCACTCCATCCAAGCCGCGGTAGCGGAGAACCACTCCCTCAGGGTTCACCTGGGCCGGCAGCACTTGACCCCGCTGGGCCCGTCGGATGCCCCGGATCTCAAAAATATCGGCAAAGTCCGCCTCAAAGCGCAGGGTAATCGGCACGCGAAACGGCTCCGAGCCGTAGTTGTGAATGCGAATGCGCTCGTAGGCTACGTTGTTCCACAGAAAAGTAGTCCGTAGAACATGCAGGGTATCTTGACCGATAAACTGCCCCTCTGAGGTGGTGAACTCCGGGTTGGTCAGATCCACCGCCAAAATATCTTTGTCTTCCCGCACCTCTGAGCTGAGCAGCAGGAACTGCTTTCCCTGCAAGTCCAACACCCAGCGGGACAAAAAGCGGGTGTCGTCCCGGAAGAGGCCATGATCCCGGATGCCGAGGGGGCGCATGTTCCCTCGCCGGTCAAAGATGGCAAAGCAGTTGTCATGCTTGAGAACATGAGAGCGTGCCTCCACCCAAGAGGCGCTGGCCCGGATGTAGTACTGCTCTTGAATTTGGATGATGTCTTCTGCCATCTCGGTCTTCTCGATCCCTATCCAGCCGGTCTCCTACGCGAACAGCTTACTGCTATCGGTCCACTCAAAGAAGGCGAAGAAGCAGGGGCCCCCCGATGCAGCCCAGCAGCCCTAGCTGCTACTTGGCCCATCTAAGCCTTATTAAGCTGCCTTCTTCGCGACATCTCCTGCCGCTCGTTCACCAGTTGGCGGTAGAGAGCCTCGTAGTCCGACACCATTCTTTCCACGCTGAACCGCTCCTCAAACACCTGCCGCACCCCGGCTCGGCTCAGGGATCCCACCTTCTCCACAGCCTCCACTGCTTCCTCCACCGAGTCGACAATAAAACCGGAGCGGCTATCGGCCATGACCTCCGGCACGGAGCCAAAGCGTGTGGCGATCACCGGCGTGCCACAGGCCATCGCTTCAATCATCACCAGCCCAAAGGGCTCCGGCCAGCGGATGGGAAACAGCACCGCATAGGCCTTGCCCAAAAACTCGCTTTTCTCTTGGTCGGTGATTTCCCCTATGATCTCCACATTGGGGTGGCGACTGGCCAAAGGCTTAATTTCTAACTCGTAGTACTGGCGATCCACCGCATCGATCTTGATAGCAGCCTTCAGCGGCATCCCTGCCCGCGCCGCAATTTCAATAGCCGTGTCCAGCCCTTTTTCCGGGGAGACCCGGCCCAAAAAGGCCAGGTAGTCCCCCTTTTCTGGATAGAAACGGTGGAGATCCAGGGGCAAGCCGTGGTAGACCGTCCCCACCCAGCGGGCCTGGGGCAGCGGCAGCCGCTGGGCGTTGGAGATGGAGACCACCGGAATGTCCTGAAACTCGGTGTAGAGGGGCTGCAGCTCCGGAATGTCCAGTCGCCCGTGTAGGGTGGCCAAAAAAGAAACCTGCGGGTGGCGACGGGCCAGGGCATAGGGATAGTAGTCGATGTGGCCGTGGATAATGTCAAACTCGTCGGCCATCTGAAAGGCTTTCTCCACCATCAAAATATGAGGAGCCACCGTGTCGATGGCCGTGGGATCCAAACGCAAAGCCCGCTCCCGAAAGGGGATGAGGCGAGCCTGGGTTTGGGAGTCGCCGCTGGCAAACAACGTCACCTCATGCCCCCGCCGCACCAGCTCTTCGGTGAGCCAAGACACAACCCGCTCAGTGCCGCCGTAGAGCTTGGGGGGCACACTCTCATGCAAAGGGGCAATCTGAGCAATGCGCATAGCCATCCTGATACATTTACGCTGAACACTGCTGAACATCACTGTTCAACTATGCAGCGATAGCATTCTGTTTGTTTCCAACCAGAATGGCGGTATCCCGCAAAGCTTTGAGTAGAATACCCAAAGCGCAGTTTCCGTGTCGTCTTACTACCAATTTTCTGCTTTGCTTTGGCTACCATGTTGGCAGACTCGAAAGTAAACAGAAAGATCAACTGGTAGTAATCCGTACTGAACATATTATACATTATTTTCAGTATAGTTGAGCTTATTATTGACTAGAGTCATGCTCCACACCGAATCATCACTGCTTAACGAAAACTTCTGCTGGCGCTCCGCCGCCGACCCTTGGGATCCCCTGTTGAGGGCACGCCATTCCTGGCTAGACTGTTCCAGAGTGAGCAGGAAAGGAGTTCAGGCTGCCGCCACCTGCCGGAGAGTTGAAGAGGCTTGAATGAGAACCCCAGCCATCACTTGCTCTTGCCCGCCGCAGCTTAATTTTCCTCCTCAGCGCTGGCTGTGGAGTTGCTTGGGAGCCATGGCCATAACGGCTCTCACAGCTGTTGCCGCTTGGGCGCGGCCAGTGCTGGAAGTACGCATGACCCTGGGTTTGCCCATCAGCCCCAACTACTGGTACATGGTAGCTCTCAGCCGGGCCGGCAGCCCTGGCCCTACCGCCAACTTGGTGGATCCCAACGTCCGTGTGGGGCTCAACGAGTACACCTTTGTGCGGGACTGGGATTACCTCATTCGGGTTACCCCCCTCAACGAAGAGTCGGTCTTGCAGGCCACCATCCAGCGGTTTGGAGAGCCGGAACGAGAGTTTGCGGTCGGCTTTAACCAGGTACGGGTCAATCGCCTCACCCGCGACCGCGATACCCTCAACTTCCAGATCGATATCTCCGAGCTGCAGGGTCTCGATGGGCGGGATCAAGATATTCAGGTGGCTCTGCTCACCGCTCGCGCCCCCTTCCGTGTGGCCCCCGAAGAGACCAATCTGGCCATTGATGCCACCCGGGGAGATTTGCCCAACTTCTATCGCCTCAGCCTGTCCAATCAGCGGCAGGTGGTTGTGGACGACCCCCAGCGACAGGAGACGGTGCGCCGCAGCCGCGAATTGATCCAACAAAGTGGCTCCGGGGCTGCCCTCACTCGCGACCTCATTGAGGGCGGGGCTTTGGAGATTTTGGCCGCCAACATCCTCACCTTCGAGCTGCGCCTGGTGGATCGCTAGAGAGGGATCCCTCCCCATCTGACATCTGCCCAAGACCGTTCTTGCAGCCCGGCAGAGCCTCAATCCCTCAATAGTCGTTCCAAATTGCCGTGAACCGGCCCATTGGCTTCCCTCTACCCTTGGGAGAAAGGCTCGGGGATCTCAAGCGATTGGAAAAACTCCTTCTCCTGGAACGGGTGCAGGATCCAACATCACAAACAAAAACGACTCCAGCCCTGCCAGGTAGGTGAGCACTTCCTCCCGGGCCGCTTCCAGCTCTAACTTGTTGACCTGGGCCGCTTGCTCAATCAAGGCTTTCACTGCCGTTGGCCCCTGCAACAGGGATCCCAACCAAGCCATCTGAGGGGCTGAGATGGTCAGGCGCCCATAGCTGGATCCCGGCCAATTCATAGCAAACTCCAGCTTTTTCTCGTGAGCTTTGGCAAAGTTTTGGCGAAATTCGACGTTGTCGGCCAGGATGGGGTTGAGCTGCACTCTGCCCCCCAGCCAATCGGCGTCGCTCCAGGGCAAGACCAAGGAAGAGCCGGGGTGTTCCGCCCAAAAGTCAATGAGGCGATGGTTGGGGTAGATCAGCTCATAAAAGTGATTCTGGTCGGCAGGCGAGAGTTTGTCCAGCTCGGCTTGCAGCCAGGGGAGCATGGCCCTCTCCTTGAACAAAAGCGCCGGATCCCAGTCGGCATAGTCCACCAGACAAACCAGGCCCAGCTCAGCTTCCTCGAGCATGCGCATCAGGTCGGGGATCAGGAAGCCCTTGTCTCCTGGCAAGAGGTAGTTGGCCCGGATGTTGGTGTCGTCTTTGTAGATCTCAGGGTTCCAGCGCAGGGCTGCCCGCATTTCGTCCGAGGCCAAACTGGCCATGAATTCCCGCACCCGCTGACAGGCTTCGGGGGTGGGCAGATCAAATAGCCCCAGCAGCCGAAACGCCTCTTGCATGCGGAAGATGACCTCCCGCTGGTAGGCGTGGTGCAGGTTGGCCCGCAGGATCCCGTCAGGTTTGAGAACCCGCTTAAGCGCCTTTAGCCCCGCCACCGGATCGTCCAGCAGATAGAGCACATCGTTAAGGCTGATGAAGTCAAATTCCAACCCCAACTGTTCGATATCCAACAGGTCGAGAACATACAACTCCACCTCTCCGAAACCGTGGTAGCGCAAGCGTCGCTCCGTCACCCGTACCGACTCTGCCGACAGGTCGCACACCACCAGCCGCGCCCCTGGATTGGCCTCCGCCAGGATCAACGTTTCCCAGCCAGAGCCGCAGCCAGCATTCAAAATGAGAGCGCCTTCGCTGGGCACAATGGCGCGGGTGCGGGCGTATTGGGCGGTGGTCAAACTTAGGCGGTACAACCCGTCAATGGCGTTGCGGCCCGAGGCCTCAATCGCCACATTGGGGTAGGGCAATTCTTCGTACAGTTGCCGCAGAGATTCTGTCGAGCTGCTGGCCATGGGATCCGCTGCAGGAAGCTGCCCTTTATGCTACCCGGCATCCCTTCCCCGCAGGAATGCCTCTAAGGCAGCAGCCAGGGTTTCATTCCCCTGCAGATCCAATCCATCCGGCCTCTGGGGTGGGTGGGCGGGATCCCGCAAAAAGTCCCAGGATCCTTGAAAAAACTCCTCTGGCGAGAGAATGCGATGCCAGCCATAGCGCCGCAAACCCTCAACCAGCAACGGCGACTCGGCAAACCCAGAGCGGGTAACACAGGCCATAGGTGTGCGGCTGCGCAGGGCCTCCGCCAAAGTGCCATAGCCCGGCTTGGACACCACCCAGCGGCAGAGGGGCATCACATCCACCGGTCGCCACACCTGCCCATCCAAAACCCGCAAGTTGGGCAAGGGGGGAGCTTCCGGATCAAAGGTGAGAAACTGCCAGTCGGGAAAATCTTGGAGCCGCTCGTAAGGAAACCCCCGTACCCCTAGCCCGCCAAAGGTGAACAAAGCCCTGGGTTGATCCGGGTGTAACCCCAACTGGGCGGCGACCTCTTCTGGTGGGTAGCGGGGATCCGATCCCGTCAGCCCCACCTCCCGCTGACGCGGAAAAGCGCTAGTGCTCCGCACCGCTGACGCGACCATGCTCTCGCTAAAAGGCAGGCGAAATAGAAGGTCGCACTGCCCGTAGAGCTCCTGGATCCAGGCCACAAACGGTTGAAACTCCGGGCCGTATTCTTGGTAGATGAAATCCCAGCCAAAATTACTGGCCATCCAGCAAGGGATCCCAGCAGCCTGGGCAATCGCCGCAGCAATGGGCGGCACATCCGCCAACACCAAAGGCACCCCCTGGGCTCGAATGAAATCCGCTTCTTCTCGAACAAGCTCCGCAGCGCTGGCTTTAAACGCCTTGAGGGCAGCCAACGTAGCCGGCAGATCCGCTTGCAGCCCATCCGGCTGCACCACCCCCACATCCAACGCCCGCGGCCGATGGAGAAACTTCCCCTCCACGTAACGCTCCAGGAGCCAGCGGGGAGCCGGCGTAACAAAGATGGGCAGAACATGGGGATCCCGCCGCAGCAAAGCATTCACGACCGCCGCCAGACGGGTAACGTGCCCAAACCCGTGAGCTGTTGCCGCCACATACAGAGGAACGGGATTCATCGCGACCACCTCAAGACAGAACAGGATCTGCGGGGGACTTTTCCCTACGGGATCCCCACAGATTGCTGGCCAAAATCAGACCCAGGCCCAGCACGGATCCCAGCGCAATCCTCTCGCCCAACAGCACCGCAATCAACCCCAACGACAAAAAGGGCGTCACATACACCCAGTTGGCCAGGGATCCCCGATGGCCCGCCAACTCCAGAGCCCGCAGCCAAAATACAAAAGTCAGGCCCATCTCCGCCAGACCAATGTAAGCCGCCCAACCCAGCCCCGCAACTGTCCAAGAGACCTCCTGAAACGGCAGCAGTAGCAGGCCATAGAGGCTGCCGAAGAAAAACCCCATAAACAGCTTCAGCACCGCATCTCGCCCATCCCGCACATTGAGCAGCCAGTAGAGCGCCCAGATTCCAGAGCTGCCCACCGCCAGCAGGACCCCCCAGGGATCCCCCGCCTGCAAGGTGCCCCAGGATCCCCCCGTAGCCACCAGCACCACCCCCAGCAGGCTCACCCCCAAGGCCAACACCAGCCGCCAACGGAAGCGCTCTCCCAGCAGCGGCACCGCCAGAAGAGCCAGCACCAGCGGCCAAGTGTAATTCAGAGCCATCGCCGCCTGAGCCGACAGACGGTCATAAGCCTGGAACAACACCCCATAGTAGCCGAAGGGGTTGAGCAGCCCCTGAAGGGCCGATAGGCGGACTTGGGATCCCTTCTGCCTGCCGATCAACCTCGCCCGCCCTGTAACCACCAAAACGATCCCCAGGATCAGGCAAGAGCTCAATGCCGAAAAAATCAGCAAGACCGTCGGCGACAGGTACCGCAACCCAAACTTAAAAGCGCTGGCAGCCGTGGCCCAGCCCAAGATGGCCGCCGCCAAGTAAACATAGGCTCGCCAGGGATCCCTAGGCATCAAAAGCTGTCGAGATTGCTGTCCTCTTGCTTCGACTTAGCTCCGGTGGGAAGGCCCAGCCGCGGTGCCACCACCCAGGCATAGAGCAGATAGCCCAGCCCCGCCACCACTGCCCACCTGAGAACGGTGCCGAAAACCCGGAAGAACAGCCCGACCAGAAGAATACAGCCCAGAATGGCGAAGACCGTCACCAGTGGACGCCCCCAAGTCTCAATCCAAGCTCGGACGGCACTTTTCCCCTGAGACGCAACGGATGTTCCTGGATCCCCAGAGGCCGCCGCCGCTTGCTCCAGTTCACGCTCAAGCTGTTTCAGCCGTTCTTGTTCTGAGAAAGAGAGATCGGACATAGAGAGCAGTCTCCAGCGGTGTCACCTCCATCTTACGAGCTGCTCCCGAAGATGGGCAGACTAAGCCCGCGCCGAAGGGATCTCCTGAACCATAGCCCGGAACACATCCAAAGCCGGGCCAGGGCGACGGTTAGGACGCGGAGCCGAGATCTCATTGGGCACAAAAGGCTTCTCCACCACCACCTTGGGCTTGTTGGCAGGAACAGCTGTAGCCACCGGAGCAGAGCTGGGGGAAGCCGGTGCAGGACGAAAAGGCCCGGTAACAAAATCCACCAAGCCACCGAAGAGAATGCCGAAGAAGGAGAACAGGCCGCCGAAAAGCTTTTTGAGGATACCCATAGCCAATTGCAAAGAGATGAGGTGAGAACTTGTCGATGTTGAGAACTTGTCGATGTTATGTCGATGTTGTGAAGTTATACAACTCGACCTTCATTATTGTTAAAAGGTAGCCTCTTGGCCATGAGTAGATATACTCCTTTTCTTAGGCCTGGGGATCCCCCACCCGCCTGCCCTCGGCGTCAAATCGCTGTAGGGGTAGGGTCAACTCCAGCTCTTGCAGCTCCAAAGGTTGAGAGACCCCCCTGCCGCGCCCCAAAGCAAAGCCATCCGCCGCTGCCGGGTTCACGTCATAGCCGATATCTGCCATTGCTTCGACGGTGAGAATGCTTAAGGGGTTGGCTACCCCCCGGTCGATGCGGCTGGTCATCAGCTCGCGGCCCAAGACATTCTCCCGCCAATGGGAATCTCGGGATCCCTCCCCAAACTCGTTTTCTAAAGGAACAGAGGGCGCGTTTCCTCCCAGCGTGGCGAAGGCGCTGACCGCCCTGGGGCCGATGAAGCGGGGATCGTAGCCAGGGGGCGTAGGCTGATCCCGTCCCACCAAGCCCACCGTTAGCCCCTTGGGATCCCAGACGCTGGGCAAAAAGCCCAAGGCATGGCCCAACTCGTGCAGGGCGGTAATGGGCAGATCCCCTCGTTCTTCCAGGGCAGATAGATTTTGACTGTTGAACAGAACTACGGAGTAAAAAGGCAGACCATTAGAGGCCCGTACAAAACAGGGAGCAGCTCCCCCCAAAATTCGCTCGTCGCCGAGATTTCTGGCCCGCACCTCCACCAACAGATCGTCGATGGGGAAATTGAGTGGCGTGCTGGGAAACCCTCGATCACATTCGTCGGCCCGAATAGTGGTGGGGGGCAGATCCGGCTGGTCACCAACGATGATCTGTTGCCAGCGCAGAGCGGCATTGCGGACGATCGACTGCTGGGTGGGGGTGAGACTGTTGTCGGGAAAGCGAACGTCAATGGTGAACTGGGAAGCAGGCGCAGTCGTTGGCGAGGGCAAAGGGGCAGGAATGACAGTCGGAGTAGGGGTGAGAACGACAGTTGGAGTAGAAGTGGGAATGACGGTTGGAATGGGAGTGGGAATGACACTCACAGAAGAGGAGCCACCACTTCCCCCGCAGGCCTTGAGCGCCAGTACCAGAAGCACAGCCACCAGGGATCCAAGCAGACGCAGACCCCATACTTTCCCCAGAAGCTGTCGCTGCCCCGAAAAAACCTTCACACCACCCCCAAACGCAAAGAGCCTCACGGCCCAGTTGGATCATACCGGCTGCAACCATCCTCCCGAGCATGATTTGCGTCACACCGCACCGGTCAACTTCAAGGCCAGGAAGAGATGGGTTTGGAGGTCTATATTTTCAGGTCAGGATCTCTCAATCTGAGGAGTCGGAAGAGTTTTCCTCTTCTATGCCCCAGCCCGCAGCCAAAACATCCACCGCTGCCCGCAGCGCCTGGTTATCCCCCAAGAGCTCCTCGGGATCCGAACGCGGCTCCACCAGGGGAACCAAGCGCAGAATACGTCCGTCCTGAACCAAGTCGATAACCACGCCCGGCTGCTCCTTGCCCAGGTTGGCAATCTCTTCTTCGGAAGCGGGATCCCGCAGACAGGCATAGTCAAAGCTGTTCACATTTAAGTAGAGGCTACGGTTTACCACCAGTGTGGCAGCAGTGGGATCCTGAAAAACATCCACCACGCAGCCTTCCCCTTGCTTCCGCACTGAGCCATCGACAATATCGAAGTAGCGAACACGGGCCAAATCGGATAGGAGTCGGTAAATATCCCGCTTGTTCACCAAAGTTCCCGTATTCACAATACAGGGGGCACAGGGATGAGTGTCTGTCATAGAGCAGTCGGTCTCGAAAGGTCAATAGATTGAGAGCAAGCAAAGGAAAGCAAAATCAATAGTGTCTGCAAACCATCTCCAGAAACATCAATCCTCGGCAATTCTAGGCGCGGTTATAGCTGACAAGCAACAGAGACCCCAACTTAATCCCTAACTTCACAAAAACTTTAATCGGCTAAAGAGGGAAGAAGTAGCCTGCCCTGCCTTACCAAGTTAAGCCACTGCAACAACAGAACAACTCCCTCCATTTCGCCTACCCAGGGCTCAGACTGCTCTCAAGGCAAAATCAATCCATAGCTTTGCTTCTATCGACTTTATCACAGCCTTCCAAAAAGGGCACAGGTCACTACTAATCACTACTAAGGTGCAATCTCCAGGCAAAGGCAACAGAGGTTTGGCAGGGTTTTACCTACATCTTGTGGGAAGGTGAATAGCCGAGCGGCTTTAGACTCTAGATATTGTAGATGAACCCCGAACAGACCGTCTTCGATTCAGAACTCTCCCCTTGGCTTCTTAGGAAGGATAGCATAGGACACCAAGCCCGCTGCCTAGAAATAGCGTTGACTCTTCGCCGGAGACGACTTTTGCCGTGGTAACCACTCCCCAACGCCAGACCCTGCCAGTTGTCGATTTCGCCGCCTTTCAAAACGGAACGTCAGGTGAGCGGGAGCAGTTTGTCCGCCAGGTGGGGGAAGCGCTGCAACAGATTGGCTTTTTTGCCTTGGTTAACCATGGCCTATCGCCGGAATTGATCCGGGAAGCCTATGAAGCCGCAGAAGCCGTTTTTCTTTTGCCAGAGCCAACCAAGAGAGCCTATGAGGATCCGGCGCTGCTGGGGCAACGAGGGTACACCCCCTTTGGCAAAGAACACGCCAAAGATCATCCCTATCCTGACATGAAAGAGTTTTGGCACATCGGGCGCGAAGGGGATCCCCACCTTCCTGCCAACATCTGGCCTCGGGAGGTGCCCCAATTTCGCAGGGTGATGCTAGAGCTGTTCGCCCAATTGGAAACCTGTGCCCAGGGCCTGTTGCAGGCGGTCTCTCTGTATCTGGGGGAGCCTGCCGAATACTTGCCCAAAGCGGTGGAAGGAGGAGCCAATCTCTTGCGGGTGATTCACTATCCGCCCCTTCCCGCTGAAGCCTCTCCCCAGAGTTTACGAGCTGCAGCCCATGAAGACATCAACTTGATCACGCTCTTGTGTGAAGCCACCGCACCAGGTCTAGAGCTTCTGCAACGAGATGGATCTTGGCTGCCCATTTCGGCCCTCCCTGGTCAGATCATTGTCGATGCTGGGGATATGCTGCAAAACCTCACCAATGGCCTGTTGCGCAGCACCACCCATCGGGTGACCAACCCCGACAACCCTCAAGAATGCCGCTTTTCCATTCCCTTCTTTGTGCATCCGCGGCCAGAGGTGGATCTCACGCCCTTGCCGACTTGTGTGGCCCGCACCGGCGGGATCCCTCGGTTCCCTTCCCTGACTGCCGGAGAATACTTGGCCCAGCGGTTGAGGGAAATTGGCCTGGCCGAGGCAGGATCCCCGCCCCAGCATTGATCCCAACTGTAGGTCTCTATGCTTCGGATCCCGGCCCTGCCCTACGAGTATGACGTTCCCAGTCTGTCTCAGTTGGCCCTGGTGATCATCGATATGCAGCGAGATTTCCTGGAACCAGGCGGCTTTGGGGAGATGCTGGGCAATGATGTCACCCAACTGGGATCCATTGTGTCCACCCTGAAGGGGCTGCTGGACTTTTTTCGTCAAAAGGGCTTAACCGTCATTCATACCCTAGAGGGTCACCAGCCAGATCTCTCCGATTGCCTGCCCAGCAAGCGCAAACGCGGCAAGGGATCCCTGACCATTGGGGATGAAGGCCCTATGGGGCGGATTTTGATTCGCGGAGAGCCGGGCAACACCATCATCCCTGAGCTTGCTCCGCTTGCGGGAGAGATCGTCATCCCCAAACCCGGCAAAGGGGCTTTCTACGCCACCGAGCTGCAAGAAATCTTGCAAAAGCGCGGCATCACCCACCTGCTGTTCAGCGGAGTAAACACAGAAGTCTGCGTGCAAACCACAATGCGCGAGGCCAATGACCGCGGCTATGAGTGCCTGCTGGTGGAAGATTGCACCGCCAGCTACTTCCCAAAGTTCAAGCAAGCCACCCTGGAGATGATCCGGGCGCAAGGGGGCATCGTCGGCTGGACGAGTTCTGCTCAGAACATCCAAAAAGCGTTATCGGGTTTACAGTGAGTGTGAATAACCCAACAAGCGTGAGGCTGAACCGATGACACTGGCTCAGGAGGCAACTGCCCAAGTCCCCGCCTTTTGCGAAGGGATCCAGTACTTCGGGGATCCCTGGCCGGAATTTGACCGCCTGGGCCAGGCGCCCGCAGTGGATGCCGGCACCGGGAAACTGAGGGATCCCGGCAGTCGTATGGCCGCCTACCAAACCTTGCTCTATGCCGATGCCTTGCGCTACCTCACCCTGCAAATGACCGCCAGCAAAGCCTCAGGCCACCCAGGGGGATTTGCCAGCCAAGCAGAAGCCTATGCCGCTCTGGTGTACCTGGGCCAGAAGAACATCCCCACCGAAGTCGGGCACCACGCGCCGGGCTTTTACGCGGCCATGTTTTTGGATGGATCCCTGGCCGAGATGGGCATCCACACCGTCGCCGACCTGCGGGCCCGTTTTCGAGAGCGGGAAGGGCTGTTGGGTCACCTATCCGGCTACATTCCCGGGCTGCTGGCACCGGCTGGGCCGCTGGGGCAGGGGCAGCACTTTGCCATGGCGGGGGCATTACTCTACCCGGATCGCCTCTTCCCGGTCACGATTGGGGATGGCGGCCTGGGAGAGCCCTATGTGATGAGCTCCATGATTCACTTCCACACCGCCTTCCCCCAGCGCACCAACTTCCTGCCGGTGCTGGTCTGGAACGGCTACAGCCAAGAACACCACAGCATGATCTCCACCGCCAGCAACGCCCAGATGATCGAGTATTGGCGGGGCAACGGTTTTGAGGAAGTGGTGTTGGTGGATGCCAAGGACTTTGACGATGCCCAACAGCCTGGCCCTTACGTCGACAGCACTCAGTTTTCCCTAGAAGCCCGCCTTGCCTTTGCCCAAAGGGTGCTGATCGAAATGGAGCGAGCCATCCAATCAGCCCTGAGCGGACAATTAACGGTTTTCATCCTCAAGCAACTGAAGGGGGCTGGGGTACATGCCAAGGGATCCAAGTCCCACAACCTCTACGGCCACCACACTCTGGATCACCCGGACATTGTGGCGGCTCTGCGGGCGCGGGCCTTACATCCGGCAGCTTGGGCCCTGGTGCGACAAAACTGCCAACGGGCAGCCGGGGGGCCAGCCGCCAAGGTGGCGGTTACAGAGTTCGTTCGGCCTTTGCCGCCTTTGGGATCCCTGAACCTGACGGAGTTTCCCCTGGGGGACAAGCAGGTTTCCACCACGGCCATCGGATCCCTGGTGGTGCAGGTGGGGCAGAAAGATCCCGACTTTTTGGTGGCCAATGCCGACGGCAACGAAGCTTCCGGCATTGCCAATGTGAACCAAGGTCTCAAGGTGATTCACCCCACGGTGGATCCCTTATACAACCAACAGCCCCAAGGCCAGGTCTACGAACCCCTGAGCGAAGATGCCTGCGCGGGGCTAACGGCGGGCCTAGCCCTCTTCGGCGGACGCTCCCTGTGGTGCTCCTACGAGTCCTTTGCCGTCAACGGCCTACCCATCTGGCAGACGGTAACCCAAGCCATGGCGGAGCTGCGCCGGCCCACCCCCTCGGCCATTGCCCTCTTCACTGCCGGCGCTCTGGAACAGGGGCGTAACGGCTGGACCCACCAACGCCCGGAAATTGAGGCCTACCTGGCAGCCATGATGCGCAACGGCAACATCTTTCCCCTCTTCCCGCCGGATGCCAACTGTGCCCAAGCTGCCTACGAATGGGCCCTATCCACCTGCAACAAAGGGATCCCTATCATCGCCAGCAAAACCCCCCTGCCCATCCGCACCACCCTAGAACAAGCCCGCCAAGCAGTAGAGCAGGGCTGCATCGTCCTTCAGGAGTTTCCCGGATCCCGCACCGTGGTCTTTGCCGTGGTGGGGGATATGATTCTCCTGCCCGTGTTCGAGGCGGCTGAACAGCTCCAAGCCCAAGGGATCGGCTGCAAAATCGTCTCGGTGATTAACCCCCGCCGTCTGTATCGCCCCGGCGACGTGGCCTGGTCCACCTGTGCCCAGCCAGATGGGGAATTCATGTCCGACCAAGAATTTGCCGCTTGGTTTGCCGGCGAGGCCCTCATCGGCGTAACAGGCGGGGCCAGCCTGATGTTGGAGCCTCTGACATTGCGCTACACTGGCCCGCGCGACATTTTTGCCTGGAAACGCGGGGAAACCACCGCCACCCCCGCCGAATTGATGGACTACAACGGCCTGACAGCCCAAGCACTAGCAGAACGAGCCAAGCAACTGCTATGCTGAGGGCGAGCTTTTAGCTTGGTTAGCATTGTCCACCTTATTTTTTCCTATTTTTTCCTATGACTGCGGCTAGCTCTCTCCGAGAGAAGCTTGAGAGGATATCTCCCACCGAGAGGGTAGAGCAAGTTATTGTCCAACACTTTGCTTTTCCTCTCCTGCAGGCGCTTGGCTTTGACGAGTCGGAAATTAGATATGAACTCGAGACAGGTTGCGGCCAGGTCGATCTCGCAGCAAGAAAGAACGGAGATCCTGAAGATATTTTCTTTAGATCCCCGAAGAATCCCTACTTGCTTTTGGAGGCAAAATCTAGAGTGGTTAATCTCAGAGAAGGATCTTGCTATAGAGATGCAGTTTGTCAGATAGAAAGTTACTTGCTTGCCAAGAACTGCAAATCTGCAAAATGGGGAATTATCACCAATGCAAATAACATCCAGCTTTGGAGGAAGCACGGAAAAGTCGTTCACCCCGCTACAGCAAACCTTGATATTAGCTCAGATAACATTGAGAGCATAGTGCGTAACTTGCGAGACAAGATAGAAAACTATGAGCGCGCTCTGACTGTATGCGTGTATAACAATAAAGGGGGCGTAGGCAAAACAACGACGATCATTAACCTTGCGGCAACACTAGCAACCACAACACTAGCAACCAAGAGAAAAAAGGTCTTAGTTGTTGACTTTGATTCTCAGGGTGATCTGACAAGAAGTTTGGGAGCCACTCCTGGAAAAATTACACTGACGCAATGTTTAAAGGATCCCAAAATAGACATCCATGCCATTGTCCAAACATATAGACTCAAAGGCAAGCAGACTACCCTTCCCATCTTCGACATTATCCCAAGAGACCCTGAGCTGGAGACGTTGACCGACAGCCAGTCGCTAGCATATATCCAAAAGGGAACCCGACGCCTTCGAGATCTGATTGCCCCTCTTCGCAATGAGTATGATTACATCCTAATCGACTGCCCAACTCAATGGCTTTACTTCAGCCAAAGTGGTGTTTTTGCTGCCGATGTTATTTTGATACCTACCCGCCCCGACGATCTGTCTTCCCTGAATAATGCTGCTAGAGTAATCACCAGCTTTGTTCCAGAAACTGCTAAGTCACGACAGGATGGCGGCCCCAGGACTTTGCCTATCTTTTTCAACGGCGTCTCTTCGGGAAGTGAATACACTATTAAACTAGCTAACGAAGAGATAGATAAGCTTATCAACCAGGAGAAAAGTGTAGATCTACGTCCATATTTCTGGCCGCATTTTAAGAGAGGTAATGAAAACAAAAGCATTTTTAGGATACCTGACTATGCAGTGATATCCTCTGCAAGCTTTGCTCGAATTCCTGCCGTCTTTAGGGACAGGAGAGTTTTAGAATACTACCAGAGTCTTGCCCGTGAGTACTTTATCGATGAGTGAGTTTTCAGATCTAGGTAGGTTGGTTAACTTACCCCTTGAGAGCATTACGCCCGCCGATGGGTTTTCTGCTCCCTCCTTCCTTGTTGCCGCAGCCGCAGATCAGCTAAGGGCGACAGGAGGACACAACTGGGTTCCTCTGCTGGTGGTCGAGGCTGGCGACTATCAGTACAAAGCCATTGGTAACCATTTTGTCTATGCAGTTGCTCAAGAAGCGGGACTGGAAAGGCTATGGTGTATCGTTGTCGATCCTGATCCAGAGCAGGTTAAGCAGGCCCAGATTCTCGCCAAAGAAATTGTTCCGAAGGTAAATTTGACCAATACATCGAGAGAGACTATCTTGGCTGCGCTAAGATACCTAGCCGAGCAACCCAGCAGTCCCCTCAAGGGAGTCGATGTAACCATTGCAGCTGCCCGGATTGCAGAGGCGGATAGAAGTTGGTGGCAGGACTTAACCCCCATAACCAAGCTTGGGTGCAAAATTACGCGAGGCAAAAAACTGGATGCCCTATCGGAAGTATTTTTCGTAACTCCTACAGCGTTGCCCCCTACTCTGAAGAAATCATCCAAGAGATCTGCGGCATCCGCTGGCGCGAAGAAAGCGACCTCAACTCGCTCGCGGAAAAAAACAGAGGGAGAGAGCTGAAAGGGATCCCTTCAAAAACATATTCTCCTCTCCACATCACCGAGGCCCGACTCCGCTTGCTGTGGGATGCCTGCCTCAAGCCTCCCTTTGAATGGCTACTGCCACCCAAACAGCCTTGGCCGCTCTCAACAACAGCCTCCATGGCAGGTATGCTCTGCTTACCTAGGACGACCGGATCCATCTGGAGCTCATGCACAGGATGATCACCAGCATCTTGGAGATCGACCTGACCCAAACCGTCCGGTATTATCTTGACCACAGGGATCCCCCCCTTATTGCCTGGATCCTAGGCCGTGATTAGGCGCTCCAGACCTGTTGAAACCCTATGTCTTTCAAGGTTGGCACCACATCGGGATCCAGCACTGTAATCCGACACCGATCCTTGAGTTCCCTAACAGAATACCCAGAGGGTCGATGCTCTGAGCTGCCACACCAATCCGGTCGAGGGTTGGTCTTGGTACTACACACCCCATGTACAATCTCCATCCAAGCCTTGCGATCCTCTGATTCCCAAATGCTGAAGATACACCCCGTCCCCAGATAAGGCTGACTTAAAACCGGGATCCCATACTGATTGGCCAAACTCCTGATCTGCTCCTTGAGTCTGTCGATCAACTTAGCTAAAGGCAAAGGAGCCCCATTTTTGAGGGTAAATTGGCTGCCCCGAAAGCCTCTAAAGCTGGTGAGCTGGTGCGGGGGTCTTCTCCAGCCAGGGCCAAGTCCGCCCAGTTGTTGGGCCAGGTTCAGCAGATCGCCAATCAAGGGCTGAAATGGCTCATTGCATTCAACTTGGATCCCCCAGGTTTCATGGGCGTCACGGGCAGGTATATTGGCGTAGCCATTGGCCAACCCATCCTCAATACTGAGAGCAGGCAATGGATCCGAGGCTTTGTAGCTACACAGCACCAAATCGGCAGGACAACCCAAACCGCCAAAGATTTTGTTAGTTAGCCTTTCAGTGTTCTGTATTCCCAACAAAGGCAAGGCCAAACGAGTAAACCATCCCCGCAGATTGGCCCGTAAAACTTGCGGACTCCAACGATATTGCCCTTGTTGCGTCACCTGACCACTCTGAACTATGTGCTGCTGGATACAGGGCTTCATCCCTTGCAATTCTATCGTCCATTGCCCCACAGGGATCCGTTCTGCTATCCGTCCAAATCCTGCATGGATCCCGCGTCCTAGCCCCTGGTAGCGCAACATCTCTTTCATCCGCAGAATGACCCAGTTTTTCTGCTCTCCAGTCGGAGTTTCTTTGAGGGTGATATTAAGGGTATATTTGGGAGCATTTATGCCTTCTCCGGCAGGGATCTGCCATTGTACGCCCAACTTTGGATCCCTTTGATTAAAAACTTGCCAAGGTTGCTGAGGGTTAAGTGGATAAGGCTTGAGGTTAGATTTCTCCAAAAAGAGATTCTCAAACCGGATCTTTCTGGGTAGCCAAGCGGTTTGATTCTCATTCAGTAGCGTCCGCCAAAAGGCTTGCTCATTCGCCGGGATCCTGTCCCAATGTTTCCGCAAATAGTGCAACAAGGATCCTCTCACACTTGAGCCAGGGATCCAGGGTATTCCGGCTGCTTGGGCTGGAAGGATCCCACCTTCAGGAAAGCTACCCCCGCCGATTTGTAGGGGGCTGATCAGCTTGAGATCGCCGATGGATATTGTGCGTGGATCTTTAGTTTTGTTGAGGGCAAAGCAGGGCTTTCCATTCCAGGCTTCCGTAATATCTCTATTAGCCCGACTGTCGGTAATGTCGAAGGTTTGGGGGGTATAGCCGCATTCTTTACCGACATGTTTGGGATCTTCTTTTTTCAGTCCATACCAGCGGGGATGTTCAGCAGGTAAAAGTTTGCGCATTGTTTAGGATCCTCCATTGTTTTAATCTGAGACAACCTACGAGAGGACTTTTAGAATTCATAGGGCATTTTAGCCCCCTCACCTTCTGAGAAGGTCCGCGACCGGCAACTCCTACACGTTGCAAGTGGCGAACGGCTTCGTGTTTCAACACCTTTACCTTCTGGGAAGGTCTGCGACTTGAGTTCCGTATACCAGTCTACGATGACCTGTTTGAGTTTCAACACCTTTACCTTCTGGGAAGGTCTGCGATCAGTGTACGTGGTAGTTGGTGATAGTGGGATTGGGAGTTTCAACACCTTTACCTTCTGGGAAGGTCTGCGACCTGGGAGGAGATTGATGATCCCATCTGCTCAACGCAGTTTCAACACCTTTACCTTCTGGGAAGGTCTGCGACAAGGAGATTCATCCGGCATTCAACACGTTAGGTAGGCTGTTTCAACACCTTTACCTTCTGGGAAGGTCTGCGACCTCCTGATCCGAAACTCCAGGAGTACTTAGCTTCTGTCGGGTTTCAACACCTTTACCTTCTGGGAAGGTCTGCGACCCAATGACGACCAGATTACCCCTAGAGGGAACTTCATGTTTCAACACCTTTACCTTCTGGGAAGGTCTGCGACTTTGACCACGTTATCCATTTGTTAGACAGTGACGAGTTTCAACACCTTTACCTTCTGGGAAGGTCTGCGACCTGTTTCTGCTAGGCGTCATTGGCGAATGGCACATCGAGTTTCAACACCTTTACCTTCTGGGAAGGTCTGCGACATCCCCATTACTATGTGCTTGGCGCATTCTTGGCCAAGTTTCAACACCTTTACCTTCTGGGAAGGTCTGCGACCTATTACTTGGGCAGAAGCTCGTTTGCAATTTAGCAAGTTTCAACACCTTTACCTTCTGGGAAGGTCTGCGACAATGAACACACCTTTGTAGGATTCGGTTACTTCCTGTTTCAACACCTTTACCTTCTGGGAAGGTCTGCGACCCCAGGAGTTCCGAGGGGTTTATGGCCCAACCCCTGTTTCAACACCTTTACCTTCTGGGAAGGTCTGCGACCTTTGCCAGGACTGTCGCCACTGGCGGCGTTGGTACTGTTTCAACACCTTTACCTTCTGGGAAGGTCTGCGACTCCGATCAGTATTACCCATCGGACAACTATCACATTGTTTCAACACCTTTACCTTCTGGGAAGGTCTGCGACCGCAACCTCGAATCTGCAGTGAAGGAGCGGATCCAGTTTCAACACCTTTACCTTCTGGGAAGGTCTGCGACATTATAATGACTACGAATGCTGGAAGGAGATTGTAACGTTTCAACACCCTTACCTTCTGGGAAGGTCTGCGACCCCCCTATTCTACATCCCTTGCCCAGAGCGGGATCCAGAGGCCATTTTCGACCGCCTCCCAAAAACCACCCCATCCAGGCCGCAAAACAGGGATCCAAAATCGCTGAAACCCTTATCCAGAGCGGCATCGACCGGGTCAACGAAAGAATCAGCCTTTGAGGGCATTGGCCGAGGTGGTCGTTTAGGCATCCATTCCAGCTTCTTGTGCATCTTTAAGGCGCATTGTCCAGAACTGGATCGTTTCCGAGATCGCAATCAACAGATCACTCATCAATACCTGCTGATTAAAAGTCAACTGTCTTAGCCGCTCCTGAAACTCATTGGTTGTCATATCGCCCCGGATACCCAACTCTGCTCCCGCAATCTCTCCCAACACAATCCGCGCCACCCCCCAAGCAAAATATCGCCGCTGCTTATCCTTATCTCCTTCTCTTGGATCAGGCATGGCACCATCTTTGAGAACTGGAGAACGCGACATCGACCAAAACCGCTCCAACCCCCATGTGGCCACATAATCTGCAATTCCACTAGCTGCCCCTTGCCAAGCATTGAAATCTTCCTTCTGAATTGCCCCTACTTGCAGCAGTTCAAAAACCCGCCGATCCAAATCATAGTGTTCCACCGCCATCATGCACCCCCAATTTCCATAATCCGCACACTGCCATAACCCACACTCCACAAGCCCCCGAGGGAATGTTCTCCTCGCAAGAAAGTCTGCCATTGATCTTCATTTTCCACCTGCTGCCGAGTCGTCCAACTAAACATAAACACCGCCCCCGGCGGATACCCCTCCACCGCAAACAGATTCTTCACCAAGCTGCCCTGCTCATTTGGCTCATCCCGCAAACTCACCCTCGGCTGCCGCACCAACCCCATATCCACAATCAAATTGATGCAATGGTTTGGTACCACAATCCGACAATCAGGATCCACCCCCTCTGGAGCCGGTAGCGGTTCTGTCCACTTCTGGATATGGGTCAACTTCAGCCAGCGCAAATACAGGCTGGATCCCGCTGCCAATTCAGGATGGGTCATGTACACCTGATTCGAGGCAAAGTTAAACGGGGAGCGATGATTCAATTGTTGAAAACGATTCAGCCAAGCCGGACAACTCACCCACCAATTGCCGTAGCCCAGTACGTGCACCGGCCACCACACCGGCCATCCCCACCCCAACGAGATCCGCCCCGGCGAAATATCCTCTGTCGGCCCTCCAAACCAGTTCTTGACATGGCCCCTATAGGCATCTTTACCTTCGGCATCCTCCCGCAATGCCCCCCGTAACGAACTCCCCGGAATGGCAGGCGTCCGATCCGGCAAGCGAAACACCGGATTATTGTTGCCCCGGCTCTCGCTATCTGCCCCGCCAATATGCACCGGCGACAAACACACCAACCACGCATTGGGCATCGTTACCTTTCCTCATCCCGAAACAACCAGATATGGCCATACCCCAACGCATCCCGATGAAAGGGATCCGGCATGGGTCCCGACTTCTGGATTGGGGATCCCTCTTGCCACAAATACACCGCCCCCGCTGGAGTCAGCCATTCCCCCGGAGTCAACACCGCCACCCGCCGCCCTGGATCCTTTCGATCCTTCACCTTTTTCCAAGACTGCCAGGGTACCCCGGTTTCGGCAGCATAGGCCCGCACCCCCTCAGGACAGGGCACCGAATAGGTTTGTTTGCTCCACAATGCCCCGGTCAACAACACCCCTCCGGTTGCCCCCTTGCACTCTTCGCCCAGCCACTCCCAACCAATCAACTTCACCGGCTGAATCGCTACCGGCATCCCCCCTGCCCCCAAGGTGCCCCACCGCGGCGGCTCATACTCCCCCAGGATCCCCACCAAAATGGACCAACCGGGATCCATCAGCGTCGTCATCTCCGCAAAAAAGCCCCCCTCCTCCCGGACTTGGTAATCTTGGCGGCTGTTGTGGCTCAGAGTCAGCGTCCGCCAGGGCAGCTCCACCAACTCCCTCCCTTCCACTGTTCCATCCCGCCACAGACTGCGGAGCCCCACCCCCGAAATCAGCCGGGATCCGCCCACCACCTGGATCGGCTTCCTTTCATGTTCAGATCGGGGTTGCCAATATCCCCCCACCTCCTGCAGGCGAAACACTCGCTCTAACTTGTCTTTGCCCTCATCCAAGGCATACACCGGCAACGGCAACGGCACATAAAAGGATCTGGGTGAGGCGAGCGAATGCCAAAATGGCCCCCACAACCGCGCC
The DNA here is from genome assembly GCF_054059455.1 of Thermostichus sp. MS-CIW-23. Classification (NCBI taxonomy): domain Bacteria; kingdom Bacillati; phylum Cyanobacteriota; class Cyanophyceae; order Thermostichales; family Thermostichaceae; genus Thermostichus; species Thermostichus sp. MS-CIW-23. The sequence goes on from NZ_JBSSCC010000017.1 coordinate 43,160, forward strand.
GAACTGGGCAACCCCAAACACGCCGCCAACTGATGCCCATTGGGAGGCCACCGACACCCCACCTGACCGCTGTTCTGCCCCACCGGGGTCAAATTACCCAAACTCAACGGCCCCGCCGGCGTTAACGTCAACCAGTTCACCGCTGCCTCAGGCATCCCTTCGCCCCCCCACCAACTCAATCCACCGCTGCCGCTCCCGCTCTTGCCGAGCCAAAAAGCCCCGTAGGCTGATCCAACTTAGCCACCAATCCCAACTCTCCAGTTCCTTCTCCAGTTCCTTTTGAAACCTTCGCCGATACCCCAACACCTCATCCCACAATCCCGGATCGATCCCCACACTGGCCCACAACGTCCGCATCAGGGATCCCACCCCCAGCACCGTCTGCGCCTGCGAGGATAGCCGCGTGCTCTCCACATACCCCAACAACTTCTCCCAGCGATTCAGCTCCGTCTGCTTGGGATCCCGCTTCGGCTGCACCTCCTCCATCAGCAGGAGCCACAACGGCCACGGACACACCCACTCCAGGCTTTGGCCACTGTTAAACAGCACCCGCACACACACGCGGTTACGCCCTGTTTTCTTTGCCTGCTTGTACGCCTGATTGAGGTTGCGATGCCAAAGGGATTGGGGGATCCGTCGCTGGGCAATCACTACCCCCAAGCTAAAATTCATTTTTTCTCCGGGGACAGGATAGATTTTGCTCCCCCGCCTCACCCAGCCATCGCAGGCCGGCTCCAACGGCTCCGTCACCGGATTGGGTAACCCTCGCCAGAGCTTCAAGAGATCGCTGGTCAACGCTACCGCCTCGGTGATCGGCCCCAGCAGCAGAAAATCATCCCCCCCGGCAAACACCACCCGTCCCAGATGGTGATCTTCCACCAGCGGATACAACACCTCATTCCAATAGCTAAACAACACCGACAGGTCTAATACGTGAGGCAGTTCAATTTGTCTGGGCTGGGATGGCACAAGCGGTGGTTGGATCCCCAGTCGATAGACCTCGATCTTGCTCTCATCCACGTGCCAGCGTTCCCAGGCCAACTGTCGCTCTCGATACTGAGTCCCCGACAGCCATTGCCCCATTTGATCCCCATCGCCTCGCCAGCCCACCGTCCACTCGATCACACTCTCCCAGCCCGCCAGCTTCTCTTGCTCCCACTCATCCAGTAGATCCGGAGCCTGATCCCGCACCGTTCGCCGCTCCAAAATCCGCGGATGGGCAAACCTCTCCCCGGCCTCATCCACCCCAGGGATCCCCCATTCCGTCAACGGTTGCCGCTCAAAAATCAGCTCATTAAACGTCTCTACCTTCTCATTCCACACCCCAGGATCCACCACCTGCGTGATCCAAGCCGCTGCCGTCGCCGTCTGATCCGGAAACCGCTCCCAAGGACAGGCCGGAGGTTTCTTCCCCCACAACCGCTGCAAAACCAACTCCATCACATCAGGGGCCGATGCCAACCGCTTCACCATCTCCAGGCTATTCAGCCGCTCATCTTTAGAAAACAAGCCCGCCAAACCACTGCGGTCTGCCACCCGTTCCCACCAGGACTGGAGCTGCTCATCCGGCATTCCCCACGTCCCCCCCTGATCCAGCGGCTTCAGACCCGGATGCCAAGTCGAAAGACTCCCCGCTGTCGGACTGGTTCGCCCGCCCCACCAGGGATACTGCCACTGTCGCGCTAACTTCCGCGCCTCAATTTGCCCGTGCAACCTACCAATCTGCTCACTTAGCCCTTCAGCCTGCATCGGCTCCGACTCGGCATACACCGTCCACAAGCAGGCATGATCCCGATGAATCACCCGCCACCCGATCCCATTCAGCAGCTTCGGAAAACGCTCCACCACCACCTCTTCAAGGACTGCAATCAACCGCGACCACTCCTGCCGGATCACCTGACGCTGACTCTCAATCCATTCCGGCTGACTAGGATGTAATCCCGTTAACACATTCGGCAACTCTGCCCGCCAAAATCCTTCCCCACCGGGGTAGTCGGGATCCCGCAACCACTGCACCAAATCCACCCCCTGATGACGCGGCAACAGCACCACCCCACCTCGCTCCTGCCAGCGATACACCGTTACCGCCGCCAAGTAATGACACAACCAGGACGCCACCGCCCAGTCCCGTAGCCGCTGCCCTGCCCCCAAAAATGTCTGCACCGGCCCAAAAGTCAAGGCCGCCACCTGAGTCAGCTCTTGCCGCTCCCTCAAATCTTGCTCAATCTGCCCCCACGACTCTTGGCTAGCACCCCCACCCCACCAAAACTGATTTCGCAGATACCCTGATTCTTGCCACTCGCCACTCACCGGATGGGTTGCCAACCGCGTTTCACCCTCTGGGATCCCTCCCACATAAAGCCGCCGCTGCTGAACCAACCATTGCTCCAAATCCATTTACAGTTGCTCCTCGATCCGTTGCACCTGAGTTTGATAATCCCGCACCCGCTCTTGGATTTTGGACTGGATCCCTGCCAGTCCAATCAAAAACTCCAAGTGACCCACCGCCACCTGAGCCGGATGATCTGCACGGGTTACGGATCCCAACTCCAGCGTCTTTTGATCCAAGGCTTGATCGATCACATCCCCCTGCAAAGAGTGATAGAGGTCGTTCCGAATCTCTGCAAATTTGATCTGTTTATTTTTATTCAGGATCCAGCCTGGATCATCACAGTAAAAGGACTGAAAATAACTCAGTTCCTGGCTTCTAGCAATAGGATCGAACCGATATGTGAAATCTTGATTATCCTTTCTTCCTAGGAAATTCCCTTGAGAGATCCCCCTCGCAATCGCTGTGATGTTGGCAAAAACGGGATCCTGTTGATGGAACAAATCTACCGACCCATTGTTCCTACGCCGCCACGAGAATTGCCCTTGCCCCTGCTGCACAACCAAACACTTCAACACCAACTCAAACGCTCCAGCCACCCTTAAAATCCAGTGCATCCATTGCCCCCGCTCCCGAAACGCCCGCTCACTCCAGCAGGCAATCGCAATCCGCTCCAGAACTTCTTCTTCAGGATTCAGCCCCAAATTGAGCTCCCGCAAATTAAAAGACACCGCCCGATCCAGTCGCCGGATCTGTTTCTCCATATCCTTGCCCACATCTCCCTTCACCAACTGAAGGATCCCTGCAAAATCTTGCACTGCCAATAATTGTCGGATTTGAGGCACTTTTAACCGCCACTGCCAATGGGATCCAGGATGATGTCTGGGTTCTTCATCCTGACGAGACATATACAAAAACTCCACCGCTCGTCCCTCTAGCCGTTGCTCAATCCCCCACAAATACAGGGCACTACTCAACGCCGGAGTCCCGCTGCTGTGCTGGATAAGGAGTGTTTCAAAAGGGAGAACCTGGCTATTGGGTAACTGAATCTGGTTGTCTTGCACAAGCTGGCTCAGAAACTGGGTAGCGAGTTTTGCCATTCCTTCCCAATCTGCGACCCCTGATCTCACCTCTGGTGGCACCACAAACCGCACACAATGACAGCGGATCCCGTGTTCTTCAGCCCAGGCCAGCAACACCTCCTCCCACCAATGCCCATCGGATGTAATGATCTCCTTCCAACCCACCGCCGCCATCGGCTGAGTGCTAAACCAAGCCGTCTGATCTGTTAACAGCACTACGAATGTGGGGGATCCCTTTACATGCTGAACATACTGATGCGCCTGACGAATTAGGGGAAAATCTACACGGTTTAGGTTACCTAACAATTCGTTCTTGAGATCTTGAGCAAGCTCTTGCATTTCATGGAGATCAAAGCCCCTAATCTGCTCCCTTCCCGGCTGTCCATCCACCTGGACATCGCTGGTTCCCAAGATTTGTAGCACGATGGATCCCGACATATCAACCTCACAGGCTTAAGATTTCACAAATACCTTCAGCCGAACCAGATCCGCAACCAATTCACCGGATTGAGCCGCATCAATAGAACCTTGTGCAAAGGGTGATTTTGACATCCCTCCGGAATCACATTTGGCGGAGCCAATAGGTACCGCTGCTCCACCACCATTTAGATTGCTATGAAAACTCTGCGGAATCACCCGCTATTCACAAGACATGATCTCCGCTTGTCCTCCCAAGGGTAACAACGCCGAGATCCCCAAATAAACTCGCAGAGCCGCAGTGCTTGCAACGACCTTCATAGCTCACAGTCTCCCGTACAGCAAGGTGATTAAAACTTTAATCCACTTTAATTGACTTGCAGCCCTACTCATGTCTCTCTTAATAAAACTTTGTATAATTTTAGCACCCCACTACCAGATCCGACTGGAATGATTCAATGTGCTCACCCCAGACACATTGACATTGACTAGCTATTGCTCACCATAATCTTTTTTTTGAAGTCCCTAATACTACCCCCTTAGGCCGTCGGTTTCACAGCTGCCACCACCCTGCCTAGCACCGAAAACTCCTCCTGCAACTGATTGAGGCGATACACCTCCGGACGGTAGGCCGGATTATCACTCAACACCCGGATCCGCTCCTTCATCCGCTCCAACCGCTTCACCCGCAGATAGCCATCAATCCTGAGAACAAAAATTCCTTCCACAATCCGGTCCGCAAACTTCACCGACTCATCCACAATCACCATATCCCCCGAATCCAGTGTCGGCGCCATCGAATCTCCCATCACCCGAATCATACTCAACCGATAGGCCGCCAACTTATCCTCAATCGGCTGATTCCACTTGACGAGCTTGGCCCGTGTCTTGGCGTAGGTCGAAAGCACCGTGGTCACTGCCACCGACTTAGATTTGTAGGCCACATACTTGTCCCAGAGTAGGAGACTCATCTTTTGGACTGCCTCTGGTTTGAGGAAGCACCGCCAATCAAACGTCCCATCCTGCAGCGCAATCCCCACCCGGCGAGCCTCCCGCTCTGCCGCACTCACCCCCGCCGGATTGGCACGGATCCCCAGAAACCCCAAAGCAATCTCCTGCTGAAACGCCTTATCCTTGAGGGATCCAGGCTTAGGAGGTAACGTCCCCCGCAGATACAGCCGACTATTGCGGAGCAAGATGGACAAACCCACATTGGCAGACTTCAGCCGACCATTGGCTTGAGCGATCCGCTCCAGAGTGGCTTTGGTGATGCTGTCCACCAGCTCAAATCCTTCACTATCAGCTTCACTAAAACAATAGGCTGATCCGACTCGAAATGACCCTATTTGTCCCAGTCCTAGAAACAGCGCAAAGTGGCCCCAAAAAGCCAGAAGCCCTACTCCACAACGGAAAGGGGCCTCTAGTAAGGGTTTCATAGAGATGGCTCAGGCGTGATTTGAACACGCGACCAAGGGCTTATGAGTCCCCTGCTCTACCGCTGAGCTACTGAGCCAGGACAGCGCTTAACTAGAATAGCACTCTTGGGCCGGAACTGCGCCTCAGAAAATCCCCTCAGCCCCCTCTCGGGAAGAAGCCCCAGACAAGGCAATGCCTATCGGCAGGCCAGGGCAGCTTCGTAAACCCGTCGGTTGGCCGCGAGAGACTTCTCCAAATCCACCAGTGGGCGAGGGTAGTCCACCCCCAATCGGACTCCAAATTGCTTCTGCTCGGCAGCAGTGAGGCGATAGGGCTCGTGGATTTTATCCCCCGGGATCCCGGCCAATTCCGGCAACCAGTGGCGCAGATAGTCTCCTTTGGGATCGTACTCGCGAGATTGTTTGGGGATGTGGAAGTAGCGGAAGCCGCGGGCATCATTCCCTACGCCGGCGGTGTAGTTCCAATTGCCGTAGTTGCTGGCCACGTCGTAGTCGATGAGCAACGACTCAAACCACTCAGCGCCCATGCGCCAGTCGATGCCCAGGTTCTTGGTCAAAAAGCTGGCCACATTCTGCCGTCCCCGGTTGGACATAAATCCGGTAGCCGCCAGCTCCCGCATGTTGGCATCCACCAAGGGGTAGCCCGTCTCACCCCGACACCAAGCCTGGAAGCGCGGCCAATCCTGTTGCCAAGGGATGGGGATCCCTTGGATCCCAGAAGGACGGAACAGTTTAGCGCCGTGCTTGGCCAAGATAAACCGAAAATAATCCCGCCACAGCAGCTCAAACACCAGCCAGTAGGTGGACTCATTGCGCACCCGCTCCTGCTCGTAACGCTTGACCTCGGCATAGACGGTGCGAGGGGAGATGCAGCCCAGGGCCAACCAAGCAGAAAGCCGGGAGCTATCGTCGGGATCCAACATGCCGTTGCGGGTTTCTTTGTAGATGCGCAGCCGATCCAGATCCCAAAAGTAGGTTTGCAGGCGGGCATGGGCAGCAGTGCTGCCGCCAAGGTAGGTGAAGCGGGCCCGTGGATCCCCGGCAGGTGAAGATAGCCCCAGCGAGGCCAGGGTGGGCAGAGGGCCGGGATCCAAACCCGATGGCAGGGGGGGGATCGAGGGAATGGGCAAGGGATCCCGGATGGGGGTGCTCCCCTCGACTTGCTTTCGAAAGCGGGTGAACAGCTCCGGCAGTTGGGAGAGGCAAAAGGGGAGATCTTCAGGGTGGTAGAGGGTGTGGCCCCAATCAACCTGCAGCCGGATCCCCAGAGACCGCAAAGCCCGCTCAACAGCAGCCGCCACCTCCTTCTCCTCGGTGCCCACCTCTTCATGGGCATAGACCGCCTTGACTCCCCACTCCTGTGCCAAGGTGGGGATCACCTGTTCTGGCTGTCCCTGGCGGATCACCAAATCCGAGCCGCGCGACCGCAACTGCTGGCGCAGATCTGCCAAACTCTCCAGCAAAAACTGACCGCGGAAAGGGCCGGTTCTGGGGCGGAGCCCAAGGGAAGTCTCGCCGAACTGGCGCGGATCCAAGCAATACAAGGGGATCAAAGGGGATCCCTGTTGGCAGGCCCGCGTCAGCGGCTGGTGATCCAGCAGGCGCAAGTCGGTGCGAAACCACAGCAGGACGGTCATTCTGCAGCTACCCTACACGGATCCCGCGGACTCAGACTTGGACACCCGAACCCCAGCTGGACGCCCCAGCTCAGGGCTGGGAACAAAATGAGGCACATCGGCAGCCGGGATGTGAACAGGGGCCTTGGTGCGCGGATGATAGGTTTGCCGGGCGGGACGATGGCGCAGCGAGAACGTGCCAAAGCGAGCCAGCCGCACGGATCCCCCCTGGGCCAGGCATTGGCTAATGCTGTCCAGCATAGCCTCCAGAGCAGCAGCAGCCATTTCCACGGTCAGGCCATCCACCTGCGCGGCCATCTGGCGGGCCAGCAAACGGCGAGTCAAATGAGGAGGAGAAGCCACCAACCGACCCTCTAGACAACAGAACACAGACAGGGGCTTAGAGCACCTCCAGTTCACTCTCGAAAAACCAATGTCGAGAGCGATCGGGAAACTCCAGAATGTAGCCGACACCGCTGCCATCGACCACACGCCGTGCCAGCACCACAGCCTCTTTGCCCACCAGAGCGCTGAGGTTTTCTTGTCCGCGATCCTGGACAGAGCGAACTTTGACCTTATTTCCAACCTTGATCGCCATAAAACCGCGAAGAGACTTACCACTCAAGATGGTACGGCAAAAGTCCCCTTGCCGAGCTCCTGCCGCACCTCTGCTGGGGTTGACCCCGATGGGATTGCTAGAATGGGGTCAGAGTGCCGTGCCCCAGGGAAGACTGCCTCCGTGATTGCCCTTTCCCTCAAACCCGCCCACTGCTCCTGGAGCGTTATCAGCTTTCCCTCCACCCTCTACACTCAGCCTGTCCTCGATCTCTTGATCTCAAAAGTCCCTCCTGCCTGGAGAGCGGAAATACGTTTGGGCCTACAGGAAGCAATCATCAATGCCGTCCGCCACGGCAACGGCCTCGACCCCAACAAGAAGGTGATCATCGAGTACGCCAGCTCGGAGCCCTTTTACCAATGGCTGGTGCGAGATCAAGGGCCCGGCTTTTGTCCCCAAGAGAAGCTCCACCGATGCCAACATAACATCTTGGAAACCGAAGAGTCGGGCCGAGGAATGCTGCTGCTCACCCAAATCTTCGACTTTGTGGAGTGGAATGAAATGGGCAACCAGGTCTATCTGGCCAAGTACATCCACCCCAACTGCCGGGATCCCTGGATAGTCTGACCCTCAATACCACTCCCAAAACAGCTTGCCCATTTGGGTAATCTGGCAGCCCCGATCGGGGTAGGGAGCTTCAGAAACCGCTAGGGCTGTGGTGGCGAAGGCAAAGCGCGTGGATGCCCAGCGGGATCCCTTAGCGCTCCGCGCCGCTGACGCGACCGGGTCGAGCAGCTCGCTTTCCAAGAGCAACCCCAGGGATCCATAGCCATAGCCCAAATTGCGGTGGGGCAGGGAAGCCACCAACTTGCGCCAGGCGCGATTTGCACTCAAGGGGGGATCCGCGAGGGCCGTCTCCAGAGCCCCCAAAGAAGAGGCCAGGTAGGAATAGCCTTTGCGATCGGCATGATACACCTGTGCCGGCAGCGGGATCCCTGGCAGCGTTAGCGCTCCGCGCCGCTGACGCGACTGGGGGAGAGCCTCTGCCGCCTGCAATGACGCGGATCCTCCTTTCCCACTGACTTCCAGCGGCTCGCCTGCCAACACAGGGATCTCCGGTCGATGGATAGAGCGGTAAGGACTCCGTCCCGCTGTCGCCACCGGCGGGGGTTCTGACGGCAAGGACTCCGTCTCCCCCGCAGGAGTGGTCGGTTGGGCCCAGGCAGTGGCGGTGCCGCGCTTCGTTGCCAGAGAGATTACCTGCCAGCCTTGGGCGCGTGCCCGCTCATCCAAGTCGAAATAAGGACTCCGTCCCGCTGTCGCGACCGACTCATCCGGCAGCTTACCGACCCACAGCCAGGCTGGATCCCCGTCGCCGGGCAAAAGGGCAAAGGCAAACTCTCCCCGTTCCGGCAACAGACGCTGCCAGTCCAGCGCCACCTGAGATTGCAAGCGCTGCAGCCACTGGCCGGGATCCACCCGCAACCCCAGGGAATTTAGGGGCTGGATCTGCCCCAGGCTCTGCCAAACTGAGACCAGATTCTCTCCGGAAATCAGCGCCAAGGTTTTATCCGGCAGATGTTGAAGGATCTGCGGGCGAAAGGCTTCTGCCGCCGGCAAGGAGAAGCCAGCGGGCGCATGCCAGAGGGCAGCACTTTCGGCCACCAAGCCGCGGAAGTTTACCCCCAACCCCAGCCCTACCGCCTGCAACGTCAGCCCGTCTGAAGAAACCGCCTCTGGATTTTGCCAGAAGGCCCAACCCACATGCGCCTCCCGCAAGGGCTGGATGACCTGCTGAAACAGAGGCTGAGCCACCAGAGACAACTGCGGCAACTGCCAAGCATCGATTGCAGCCCGAATGGCAGCAGACTGCTCCGCCAGCAACACGTATTGCTCGCCGAAAACGGCTGCCGAGAACCCCTGCAGGCCCGGAATCGGGCTAGACACCACCTGAATGCCCTTGTAAGTGTCCACCTGCACCGGCCTCCCGGCCAAGCTCTGCCGTTCCCACAATAGGTTCAGCTCAAACTGAGAGAGCGCCGCATCCCGCGTTTCCAGGGCAACCAAGGTGCCCCACTCCGGCAAACTGGCCAAGAGGGTGCTCCTCCCCAGCCAGGGCCGCACCTCCCGCTCAAAATCAAGGGATCCCCCGGCCAGCATGGATCCCAGCCAGCCTGGGCCTTCAGGGGAGAAAAACTTTTGCCACTGCTGACGGGCAGCGCGTCGCTGGGGGGCAGGAGTTGCCGCTTGCCAAAACGCTTGCACCTCGTCCAGGGGAACGGCCAACACCAGCAGCGCTTGCGCAGAGCTGGGGGCAAAGCCCACAATGGGTGGCAGCTCCGGGTGGGCCAGCAACAAAGCCACCGGACTGCGGGTGAGCAGCCATACGACAACCCACACCACCATGGCGGCCAGAAGACCAAGCCCAATCAGGATCCCGCGCAAGAGTTGCCGTCGTCCCATATCTCAATCTCTGCACCGAGGGAGACATGGCGCGGACACCCAGGCCCTACTGATCTGCACTGCTGGCATGAACAGGCCTAGTGAAGAAGCGCTGCCCTCAGTCCTGCATGATAAAACCTTACCATGGAACAGAGGCTAACCCTGGTGTGCCAGCTGGAGCCCACCGCTGAGCAGGCGGCCAAGTTTAGAGGCACCCCACAAGCCTTTGTGATCCGCACCACCATTCCAAACCAACGTGCAGATCAGCCCTGCCTTGACCAGCCCGGCAGCTATCTAGGCCCATCCGAAAGTCAAACCCATGTCAGAGTTTCAACTGGTTTCTCCCTATCAACCCACCGGAGATCAACCTAAGGCAATTGCCGGTTTGGTGAAGTCAATTTCAGAAGGCCATCGTTTTCAAACCTTGCTGGGAGCAACCGGAACCGGCAAAACATTTACCATCGCCCACACCATCCAGCAAATCGGCAGGCCCACCTTGGTGATGGCCCACAATAAGACGCTGGCGGCACAACTGTGCAATGAGCTGCGGGAGCTTTTTCCTCACAATGCCGTCGAATACTTTATCAGCTATTACGACTATTACCAACCGGAAGCCTATGTTCCCAGCACCGATACTTACATCGCCAAATCTTCCTCTATCAACGATGAAATCGATATGCTGCGGCACTCGGCTACCCGCTCCTTGTTTGAACGGCGGGATGTGATTGTGGTGGCCTCGGTGAGCTGCATCTATGGTCTGGGCATGCCAGAAGAATACCTGAAGGCTTCCATCCCCTTCAAAGTCGGCCAGGAGATTAACCAACGGGATGTCCTGCGGGATCTGGCCAGCATCCAGTACGAGCGCAATGACCTGGAGCTGGTGCGGGGGCGATTTCGCCTCAAAGGGGATGTGCTGGAAATTGTGCCGGCCTATGAGGATCGGGTCATTCGCATCGAATTTTTTGGCGATGAGATCGAGGCCATTCGCTTAATCGACCCGGTTACAGGCGAGATTTTGAACAGCCTCAGCGCCCTCAGAGTTTATCCTGCTCGGCACTTTGTGACGCCAGAAGCACAACTGGAGCGGGCAATCCTCAATATCGAGCAAGAACTGGAAGAGCAACTGGCCCTCTTTCGCAAAGAAGGCAAGCTCCTGGAAGCCCAACGGCTGGAACAGCGCACCCGCTACGACCTAGAAATGCTGCGAGAGGTGGGCTATTGCAACGGGATCGAAAACTACTCCAGACATTTAACGGGACGCAAAGCAGGAGAGCCCCCCGCCTGCTTGGTGGATTATTTCAAGGCCGACGATTGGCTGCTGGTGGTGGATGAATCCCACGTGACCGTGCCCCAAATTCGCGGCATGTATAATGGCGACCGTGCCCGCAAGCAGGTGCTGGTGGATCACGGTTTTCGCCTGCCCAGCGCCCTCGACAATCGCCCCCTCAAAGCCGAAGAGTTTTGGGCCAAAGTTCATCAGTGCATCTTTGTTTCGGCTACTCCCGGCAACTGGGAACTGGAGCAGAGCGAGGCCCAATTTGAAACCCGGGTGGAAGATGGCAAGACCCTGAAGTTCTATGTGCCCGGCAGCGGTCGGGTTATCGAACAGGTAATTCGGCCCACCGGCGTGGTGGATCCCGAGGTGCATGTGCGCCCTACGGCTGGGCAAGTGGACGATTTGCTGGGAGAAATTTATTTGCGATTGGAGCGCTCTCAGCAGGGATCTGCCGAACGGGTGATCGTGACCACCCTCACCAAACGGATGGCAGAAGATCTCACAGAATATCTCCAGGAGCGAGGGATCCGAGTTCGCTATTTGCATTCCGAGATCACCTCGATTGAGCGAATTGAAATCCTACAAGACTTTCGAGAAGGGGCCTTTGACGTGTTGGTAGGAGTTAACTTGCTGCGGGAAGGGTTAGACCTGCCGGAAGTCTCCTTGGTGGCCATTTTGGATGCTGACAAAGAAGGGTTTTTGCGAGCAGAGCGCTCCCTGATTCAGATGATCGGGCGGGCAGCGCGGAATGTCCGCGGTATGGTGGTGATGTACGCCGACACCATGACCGGCAGCATGGCCCGGGCCATTGCCGAAACCCAGCGTCGCCGCGAAATTCAATTGCAATACAACCGCCAACACAACATCACGCCCAAGCCCATTGTCAAGAAAAACAGCAATGCCATCTTGTCTTTTTTGGCCATCTCCCGCAAACTTAACGACCCAGATCTGGAAAAAGCCTTTCAAGCTGCGCAAGAGATCCCTCTCTCCGAGATTCCGGAGCTGATCGGCCAACTGGAACTGAAGATGAAAGAGGCCGCCAAAAACCTAGAATTTGAGGAAGCCGCCGAGCTGCGAGATAGAATCAAAAAGCTGCGTCAACGCCTTCTGGGCCATTCTCAGGGCACCTAAAATCCTTGCTCAGATCGGCCAAAATTGAGGTCGGCTTGTGCCACCATGAGCTTGCGGGGCAGCACCAGGGATCCCCAATTATCGATGGGCGTTCGTATCAAACCGGCCATGCAGGACTCTGTCCCATTTCGGCGAGCAGCTCTTTGGGTTGGGCTGACGGTGGGGATAGGTCTCTGGCTTACCCCTGCCGTTGCCTCTGCCCCTTCATTGGCTCAAGCCCTTGAATTTCGGGATCCCAACTTTTTCCTGACGGATCCCCGACCCACACCGGCTGAAGCGCCAACTCCTGAGGGATCCCCTGCTCCGGCTCCCAGCCCAGTCGGGATCCCTTTGACCGGCCAAGAGGGCACAGAGGTGTTGGTGGGGAACATCCCGGTGTTTCGCCTGCAGACGGCAGACTACCCCAGCGATGTGCGGGCCGACAACGTTCGGGCAATCATCGAGCGCTTTCTGGAAGAAGGCCAGTTGCCGGAGCCAGAGGTACGGGTGGCCCAGGATGCCAATGGGCAATACATCTTACGCCTGGGGGAAAGAGGCCGCTTTGAGCGCACACAACGGTATTTGTTCACCGTCACCTATGCCGATGCAGCCGCAGAGCGCAGGGTGGCACCGGGTCAGGTGAGCCTGAATGACGTGCGTCTGGTGGCCAACAGTTGGGCGCGGCGGTTGGAGCAAGCGATTGCCAATTACCGCGAAGACCTGCTGGCTCTGCAACGGGCCCAGGATCCGCGCGTGCTGGTTCTGACCCTCCTGGCAGGGATCGCCACCCTGGTGGTGGGGTTCTTTCTCTGGCGGCTGTTCGACCGCAGCTTAACCCGTCTGCAACGCTGGTTGGAGCTTAAGGCCGGAGAGACCTGGGGCACCTGGATCGATGTGGGTGGGATGCTGCTGCGGGGCGTGGGGGTGATCCTCATCGCCGGCATCTCGCTGGATCGCGGTATCAGCTTCATCCCTGCCCTGCGACCGTTTCAGCGCTCCTTTTACCTGGGCCTGGGTCGTGTGGTCGCCACGGCTCTGGGCGTTCTCACCCAGCCTCTGCCCAACTCCAGCGTTTCGATTGCCAGCTTGCTGGTCTTCCTCGTCCTCTCCATCTTGGTTTTCACCGGCGCCCACTACGTCAGTGTTGGCTTCAAGCAGCGCTTTTTGGCACGCCTGGGGCTGGATCTGGGCACCCAAGAGTCTTCGGCGGCCATCTTCAAGTACATCCTGACCCTGTTCGGCATCCTTCTGGTCTTGCCCTTCAGCGGCCTTAATCTGGGCTCCTTGGCGGTTATTGCCGGGGCGGTGGGTTTGGGGATCGGCTTTGGTTTGCAAAACCTCTCCAACAACTACATCAGCTACATTGCCATTTTGCTGGAGCGCCCCATCCAAATCGGGGATCTGGTGGAAGTGGACAACTTGCTCGGCACGGTGGAGCGCATTGGGCCACGGGCTACCGTCTTGCGCACCCTGGATCGCATCTTTGTGATCGTGCCCAACTCCCGCTTTACCGAATCAAAGGTGGTGAACTGGAGCTACCGGGATCCCCGCTGTCGCATTCACATTCCGGTCGGCGTGGCCTACGGCTCCGATACGGCCCTGGTCACCGAAGCTCTGCTCAGCGCCGCCAGAGAAAATGCTCGGGTGTTGAGCAGCCCCGCCCCCCAAGTCTGGCTCAAGTCTTTTGGCCCTTCTGCGCTCAACTTTGAGTTGCTGGTGTGGATCAACCGTCCTCAAGATCAGTTTGTCTTGATCAGCGAGCTAAACTTCCTGATCGAGGCTGAGTTTCGGCGACGTGGGATCCGCATCCCCTTCCCGCAACAAGATATTCATATCCGCAGCCTAGAGGGATTTGCCCCCCTCAGTCAAAATGGCGGATCCCCTTCTTTGCCCGATACCGACTCCATTCACTCTGCCCTCAAAGAAGCAGCACAATCGCCGGAAGACCAAAATGGTGTTTCCTAAGCTATTGCCTGCCATTGACACCCTATCGACACCATGTTGCAGCGGTTAGATGAGGTACTGGGAAGCTTTGGCAGCCATCCCCGTTGGGCTGAACTGAAGCAAATGCAAACCCTGCGGCAGCTTTGGCCCGAGCTCGTCGGAGAGGCCGTAGCCGCCCAAACCTATCCCCTCAGCCTGCGCCGACAGGTGCTGCAAGTGGCCACCTCTACCCCGGCCTGGGCGCAAAATTTAACCTTGCAACGTCAGCTCATTCTCAAGAAACTCAACAGCCGCATCCAACCTCCCCTCAGCGATATCCGCTTCAGCCCTGGTGCCTGGCACAAGGGATCCAGCCAAGCCACCCCCCACCCTGATGCGGAGCTGACCAGCAAGTTTTATGGCGCTCCCCGCCTAGCAGACCAAGATGGACAACGCCCTGGATCCTGTCGCAGCCCCAATCCAAAACAGCCCACCTCCGACCCGAAAGTGGCTTTCGAGCGCTGGGCCAGAGTGGTGAAGCAACAACAAACCCAGGAGAACCTGTTCCCTTGCCCCGCCTGCCGCTGTCCTACCCCTGCCGCCGAATTGGAGCGTTGGTTTGTCTGCGGGTTCTGCCATCGACAATCCTTACGCCCGCCCAGCTAACTCAGGAAACTCGAATTACGGTTGCTTCAAATGGCAATCAAACGATTCGTCAGGTCGATCCCCAACTTCTTTCTTCCTCTGAGAGAGGTTGTGGATGGTTACGGCAGCGGCAAGGAGCGCTTGGGAAGCGTCTCAACCCAGTTTGAAATGCAACTGCGAACCCTTAATCGTTCATAGCCCGATAGGTGGCCACCGAAGACGGCGATACACGGTTTAGATAGCGAAAGATCCAATACTTAAAAAGCGTATCTAGGAAAACCGGAAAAGTAGCAATAAAGCCGTAGATAAAATCGCGGTTCTCCGGTACCCCCAAATGGGCAGCCAAATTACCCAGCAGCACCTCCCAACCGTGGGGAGAGTGATAACCGACAAACACATCGGTAAAGAGAATAATAATGAAAGCCTTGGCACTATCGCTGAGACCGTAGATCAGACGATCCAAAAAAGACTTGAGGACTTCGATTTCCTCACGCCCAACAAAGATAAGCCAGCCAAACACCAGCAGCGAAAGCAAATCAGCAAGGATATTCTTCAAGCCTTCCGAGTTCCTACGGCTATATTTTTTCAGCAGTTCCTCTGCCTTCATGGACAGTTGATCTGCTGATTCCAGATCCCACTCTGGAGATTGATGGTGCAAAGCTCGCTCAAATTCTATTCTTTCCTTGAAAAACTCGAACTCTGTCAGGGCTTTTTCTTGAAATTCGTGGCTCAGAGCCACAATGGCAGGCTCCCGTTGTTGCAAGTGATCTACCAATGGCCCAAACAGAAAGTTTTTCGAGAGGATCTGGGTGAGCAGAGGCAAAACGGCCAACAACAACAGAAAACGAATCGATACCAGTGTGCGAGTGCGAGCCTCTCGATACTCTTGGATCAGTTCCTCCTCGGCCTGGGAACTCAGCTCACGGCGGATTTGGCTGGCCGTGCGCAGAATGGAGCGGGGCAGAATCGCAGCTTTGGAAGCGACCGGGGCAGCGCCATTGCCGGAGCCTGCCTTGACAGAGACATCAGGAGAACTGGGTTGGGTTGAGGTAGGTTGTTCTGGCCGTTCGAGAGGCTCAGGTGAAGTGGAAATTGAAGCAGAGATGGGCTGGGATTTTCTGGTCGGGCGTTTGTATCGAGAAGTCACCTGATCGATAAACTGCAGTTTCTCCAAAATGGAAAGATCTCGTCTTTGGCAACCATTCTCGGAGTTTTCGCTGCTGCTTTCAGAAACATTGGCCTCAGCGGCATGGAGTTGTTGAGCTTTATCTTGGGCAGAAGTAGGGCCGCTGCCATTTTGCTCGGGATCCGGCAGGCGAGAAAGGGCGCTGCTGGCTCTGAACTCTGCCAAACGCAGATCGATCTGGCGCAGTTGCCGGCGCAGTTGAATTTGAAAGTAGCGGCTGACATTCTGGCCGTGTTGCCCATTGCTGCCAATGGACCCTCCCTGGAAGTATTGATCCTCAATGGCTTTAATGCGCAGGGCAGCCTCATAAGCTTGGTCGAGGGAGCGCAGGGGGGTATTCGAGATCCATTGGCCCAGCCTGCTCAATACGGATTCTCCCATTGCTCGTTCCCGTGGCACTCCCCATGGGGGCCGATCCACACATTACAGTGATCCGATTGACTAATTATTGTAACGAGTCCTGGGTGCCTAGGCGGGAATCCCAACGGTGGAGAAGTACTTGCAGAGACTGGCCCTGCCTCGACAGAAGTACAGACCGGCACCTTTGGGTCAGAGCAAACTTCAGTATCCCTTAAAGCGCTTGAGGGCAAAGCCACAGATCTGCAGCAGCCGCAGCCCCTCTCGCACATGGTGAATGTTGGAGCGACCATAGGTTCTGGGGAAATAGCGCACGGGGATATCCAGGATCTTCAGGGTGCGCTTGGCGGATCCCAGCAACAGGTCAAAATCTCCAAACGGGTCGAAATCCCCCCACTCTTGGCACAGCTTGGCAATCTGCTGGTAATCCTCCCGCCACAGGGCCTTGGTGCCACAGAGGGAATCTTTGATGCGGATGCCGAGAATGTAGGAGAGGAGAGCGGCAAAAAAACGATTGGCCCATTGGTTTAGCCGAGGCATTGCCTCTGGTTTCAGGGGATAGATAAGGCGACAACCATTGGCAAAATCACATCGCCCGGAAGCCACAGCCCGGAAAAACTTGGGCAGGTCCTCTGCCTGTACGGTCAAATCGGCATCGAGGATGATCAACACATCCCCTGTAGCGGCGGCTAGCCCCTTGCGCACCGCATCCCCCTTGCCCTTGCCCTCCTGCCGTAGAGCCCGGATATTGCGGATCCCTTGGTATTCCGCCTGTACCCGCTGGATCTCGGCCCAAGTCCCGTCGCTGGAATGCCCCTCCACAAAAATGATCTCGGTGCGGGATCCCATCTCGGGCAAATGTTCCACGCAGCGGCGGATGTTGCCCGCTTCATTCCGAGCCGGAATCACCACGGTGCAGGAAGGCTGCTGCTCAGGGGGGGGATCCCAAGCCGGGTCGGGCTGCAGGCGAGCGATCGTGTACTCTGTCAGGCAGAGGGCGTTGATCCCGGGCAATGGGGCAATCACCCGGTTGATCACAGTCGAAAGGAACGGGATCCGCCGCGGCAACAACAGCCGCTTGCCCTGCTGAATGACCTCGTATCCTGCCAAGTGCAGCAGGTTGGCCACATCGGCTGCCGATAACCAGTTGGCTGCCGGCAGAGGCATCCGTTGCTTCAGAGCGGTTGCCAAGCCCAGAATCGGCTCCCAGAGCGGGTTGTGGTGGGAGAGGATCAGGCGGGTGCGTGGGGTACAGAAGCGGCGCAACTGCTGGAGAACCTGCTGGATGTCGGCCAGGTAGCCCAGGGTATTGACGAGCAAGATCACATCAAAAGGCTCCGCCAAGACGGGATCCCCTTTGTCCAGCGTGTGGGCATCTTGCACCCGGAAATGGAGATGGGGAAACTCTGCCTGAGCTTGGGCAACAATGTCCGCATCTCGGTCGATCCCCACCCCGAAGCTGGGCTGCAAGGCATTGAGCAGGGATCCCGTGCCGGAACCAATCTCCAAGATGCGCAAACCGGCAGGGACAAAAAAGCGATGCAGCCGCTCCAGATCCTCGTGGTAGTAGCGGTTTTTTTGCCGCCAGTAATACAAGGGGTGGGTCAACGCTGGCAAGGGATCCCTGGGGTATCGCTGAATAGTCTTCGATCATAAGGTGTGATCGTTTGCAACAACGGCTTCAAGCACCTTAGATCTCAATCTGTTGGTCACCTAACCCAGCTGGATCCCCGACAACAGGGGCGAAGCCCTCCAGCGATTGCGTACCGCAGCCACATCTTGCCACCCCAGTCTCTCCCCACCCAGCGATAGCAGTACAGAGAAAAGGGAAGCATTGGCGGGCAAGTGCCAACGAGCGGGGATCTCAGCGACGACGCACTTTATCCCTTTGGCTGACAAAGATGATGGCGCCAAAGAGAGCCCCCAGCACAACTGCACCAGCCACCAAGCTCCAGAGGAAGTTAGCAAGTGAGGGAGTCATAAAAGCGTTTCCTCCTCGTGCAAATAACCATTGCCCAACGGCTTTTCGATTATACCGAGCCCTGTCACCCTTCCAAAGCCTGCCTTTGTCCCTGCCGGGCGCTGTCATTTGGTAGTTTGGTATTCCAGGGGCACCTCCTCTAGGGTTTGGCTCTTGCCGGCAAAGGGGTTATCCGGCGTTAAGAACAGCATACAGTGACATTCCTTTCGCTCCCGCATGGGTACACAGGGGCAATTCCAATAGCCTGCTTTTGCTTCTGCCTCTTTGTCTTCATAAAAACGACAGGGACACAGCGGGGCGCCCAATTGCTCTTTGTGCAGAGCCAAGCCTTCGATCACCGCCGTCGTAATTGATGGATCCGAGCAGAAAAAGGTCTCGGAGCGTTTGGCGTAGGTTTCTGCGAAATGCCGCATCAACTCAAAGCTCTTCTGTGAGGACTTTTTGTAACCACGACTTTCCATGACGATTCCCAAAAGTGGAACTAACCGGCTGTTGCTAGCAATGGGGTTCACAGCTTTTTCCGACGACGCCTCCCGAAGCCAGTACAGACGTGTAGGGGGCCGGGATTCTATTAACTCCACAGATAACTCCACAGACCTCCCACAACGTCGAGAAAAGCTGTATCTCGCTCTTCGTTGTACAGCAGACCTCTAGGCAGGACAAAAGATTATGCCCTTGCTGTTACACAAGGCAACATCTAGGGGCCGTAGCAAGAGCCAGCCTTGGCGTACTCTACAGAATACCTTGACATCCTCCCCTGCCTAAAGGCCGGAGATTCCTACCACGCTACGCATGGATGGCTCCTTGCGCAGTCGTCTCGGCGGGTTCCTGCTTCCGACCGCCCGTGCAGTTCGATCCA